>JAAZXG010000049.1 GCA_014240255.1 Methanobacteriota archaeon | reverse complement strand
AAATAAAAATGATACTACCTACTATGATGAGTAATACCATCATAAAGGGTCCACCATTTAATAAAGTCTCTAACATCTTAAGTTTCCTTATTTTTCAATTTCATAAGATTTTTACTTATTATTTCGAATATGTCTTTTCTATTCTTGTCATTTTTTTCATCTGTATAGGGCTGACATTCAAGTAAATCTCCAGGCTGACAGTCCAGAACAATACAGATCTTTTCCAGTGTTTCGAACCTAACGCCTCTGACATTTCCATTTTTTAACATAGATAAATTTGTCAATGAAAGTCCGACGGCTTTTGATAGCTCAGTGAGCGAAATCTTTCTTTTCACTAACATAGCATCTAGGTGAATTGTAATAGGCATATTATAGATTCAATAACTTAGTGGAATATACTTCGTGTTAAGTATTATACATAGTACTTTAAGTAATACTTAAAACTTTTATTCAAAAGATTAAACTAATTATCCACTAATCAGGATTTAAATAATATGCTCTCAAGCTCAGATTTTTGGAGCGTTTGGAGATAATCTACCATCATCAAACAAACAAAAAACCCCACGAATGTGGGGCTTGATTTATTCAATGAAAAATCATTCTGGAGAAATCTTTTCAATTGCAGTAATTGTGAACTTCGTCTCTTCACCCCGGATTTCAAGCGTAAAATCTTCATCAATCTTTTTCCCAACTATAGCTTGGCCAAAAGGTGAATTGATGGTTATAACCAAGGGATAAAGATCCAACTCAAATTCGATGGGACCTAATAGGTAATAGTCTTCGGCCTCATCTTTGCCCTCTTCACGGATTGTAACTTTATTACCAAATCCTACCATTTCGGTTTCAATTTCGCTAAACTCGATGATATGGAATGGCGAATGGGTCTGTAGCGATTGTGTCTTACGTACTATAAAACTCTGCTCCTCTCTGGCAGCGTGGTATTCCCCATTTTCTTTAAGATCTCCATGACTAGCGGCATCTCTAATCTTTATTGAAGTCTCTTTCTTTTGTTTATCAAGAGATTCCATTTTCTCTTCCAATGCGCGGTGTGTATCCCGCAAAATCAAAGTTGCCATATTAACATTCCTATTATTGATCGAATTAAATAAATTGTTTGGTTGAGATTGAAATTATCTGCAATCCAAGAGAAAAATTAAGTCAAAGAAAAAGCCCAACCAAGCGCTTGTTTCTCGTCGTTTAGCATGGATATCTACAGAATATTTTAAATCGTCTGGAAACGTAAAAGAAAAAGCATCAACTTCCCTTCAGGAAGCCAAGGATTTTGTAGTGTGGCGGGAGAAGGATTCGAATCTCCGACCATCGGGTTATGAGACTCACATAGTTAATCATTTCGCTTTTCTATTCTCTTCTCTTCTTCTTTAAGTGCAACATAGAAAATTATTCCAAACATAATTCCAAGCAGCCAACTTTTTAAAGCCAATGCTAAACCAACACCAAACACAAGTCCAACTGCTATAGGTTTATTATTCATTTTGTTAGTGCAGGTTTATCTTTATACACATCAAAGTTGATAAAATCTAAGCGAGGCCATTGCATAGAGAGAAACCCAATCACATGGAAATAAAGTGATATAGATATAGCTTTAAAGGATTCTAACCCAAATACTTTCAATGAAATTTGTAACATAGCATAAAGCATTACTGCTATTGCTATCGAAAGTATTTGACGTACAAGTGTTTGTATATCTGTTTTCCGATCTTCGTAAGACTGATGAGGGTTTTTAACTTTACCATACATTGCTCGATAACCAATAATTCCGAAAAATAAAAATACACCTGAAATAATCAGCACATTTAAATAGCCACCGAACCATGGATAATCAAACTGATCAACATAGGCAATAAATCCGACGAAAATAATATAAATCACAAAAACAGTTCCCAGCAAATTCTTTGAAGCAAAATCAGTTAATCTGCGTGGTTGGAGTACAGCTTCTTTTTGTGCATCTTGATTTAAAAGCCGCATGGCATTGTGATATTTCATAGCCCACAATTCAATCCCAATGTTGGGAATAAATTGAATCATAAAATACCAGAACACAATGGCTTGATCCCACTCTCCTGTTCTCGGTGTAACATAAAA
>JAAZXG010000048.1:530-2279 GCA_014240255.1 Methanobacteriota archaeon | reverse complement strand
GCATCATAATCTAATTTAACATCTTTAATAGTGAGCATTCTTAAACCAAACCTGTCAGTTTCTAATACTTCAGGAATAATATAATCTGTTGGGATAAATTTCTTTTTCATTTTAAAACGTTAATCTTACAAATAATAACATTGGTGTGATGCGGGGCTTGATGAATAATTAAACATAATTTATTTACATGTTTTGAAGAAAATCAGATAAAAGCAACAAATCAAAAATATCTACTTCTGAATCAAAATTAATATCTGCTGTACTTATTGAATCATTTTGATTTATTACTAAAGAAAGTAACATCGCAAAATCAAAATTATTAACTAGCCCATCATCATTTATATCGTAGAGTAAATCTTCTGTCTGCTCATCTACAGGTAAAAAATTATGAATTATTCTCATACCTTCTACTTCCCAATTTGCAACTACAATTTCAGGAGTATAATCCATATTTAAATCTGCAGTAGCGATGGAAAGTGGAAAGCCCCCAACACCTATTTGCATCTGTTCTTCAAGAGATATATTCCCTTCAGTACTTGAATTTACCATTATTGATATACCACCCATCCAATCATTAGTTAGTAAATCTGGCTTTCCATCGCCATTTAAGTCAGCAACATCTATTCCAACAGGAAGTGACTGAGATTGATACTGATAATAGTCACTATACTCATATTCAAATCCTAATTCAGAATCTGTACTTGTATTCCTAAGTATAGATATCCCACTAGGTGAGCAAAAAAGACAAGTACCATTTCCTACGATAATGTCAAGCCTTCCATCTCCATCAATATCAGCTAATGTAGGATTTGAAGAACTCCAATTATAATCGTTATACCCCGCAGGTGGGAAGCCTCCAGCTACAATAGTCGCTTCTAAATCAAATTCAATATTTCCCTCTGCACTGTTATTCGAGTACACAAAAACTTCTCTATTACTATAACTACTACTTGAATAGGAAGCTGTAACCATATCAATCATTCCATCTCCATTCAAATCTGCAAAGTCAGGTCGACCATTTGCTAAAACATTTGAAATAATAACTTTATCCGCAAATGATACACTATTTCCATCACTTGTATTTACATAAACTCCAAGTTGGTCATAAGTACCTCGTGTTGTTACTATATCCAGTTTTCCATCCCCATTAATATCTTGTAATTGAACACAGCTTTCATACCCATCTGCTGAAATTATAATTGGGGATTCAAATGAAAAATTTTGATTCTGACTACTATTTATAAAAATACAAGTATGAGCTTGGAAATCATCTGTCACATCTCCTTTTTCAGATGTAACAACATCTAATAGTCCATCTCCATTTAAATCACCAAGTGCAATATCATGGGGAACACTATAAACACCTGTTCCAAAATTAATTTCCAATCTATCATCAATGGATATCATCCCTTCATCATCAAAAGATGTAGTAAATATTGCTAAATATGCACTAGAACCTGAGCCTGCTTCAGAGGTCACAATTTCTGGAATCTCATCTCCATTTAAATCTGCAATCTTTATATCATAATATTTTGCCCCTAGATATGGATTATCTAATTGATTGCTGAGATGAGCAACTGTCAGTTCTTCTGTGGCATTAAATATTACATTGAAGCGTTGACTGGAAGTTGCATAAAGTCCATTTGTATATACTGAGATGGGTGTATAGTAAGCGCCATTAGGTACTGAAACGATTATTCCATTTTCTGTTGAATTAAGTGTATTTGCTTCCAGAAAAAAAAAGAAAAA
>JAAZXG010000048.1:0-520 GCA_014240255.1 Methanobacteriota archaeon | reverse complement strand
GGATACATCATTAGGACTAAAATTACTCCCATTTATTATAATTGTACTTCCAACCCCACCAAATGCTGGTGTGATTAAATCAACGTTAGGTTGGGCAATTATAAATGACACCAAAAATAATATTGAAAAGAATCGGTTTATTACCTTATTCATTATACTCATGAAACGTCTTACAATTACCTAGTACTTATTAATAAAAATTTATAATTGCGTTGATTCCAAATCTACCAATCATCCAACAAACAAAAAACCCCACGAATGTGGGGCTTGATTTCATTATTATTTATTGAGAATATTATTTAAGCCAACTTTCTACTATCTCATAAAAATCAGGAGCTTGACCATGTCCCCCCTCTTTAATTACATATTGAGTCTCCATACCTAATTTTTCCATTAAGTTTTTTCCAGCTAATGAATATTTAAGCTCTATAGCGCCATCATTTTTACCATGAATAATTAATACTTTTTTATTTTGATAATGTGATAAGTCATTTTTTACTGTGTATACCACTGGCAGTCT
>JAAZXG010000047.1 GCA_014240255.1 Methanobacteriota archaeon | reverse complement strand
ACACGACTGTTGCAAAGAAAACATTTTTATCAATATATTCCGACTGAAGAAACAACATTAAATGTTCATCTTTCCATGGACGTCTTGATTGATGAGAATTTTTATTTTTGGGTAAATGAAGTTTTTGAAAAGGATTATTATTTATATATCCTCTTCCATGAGCCCATGTGAATAATGATCCAATGTCAAAAACGATATTTCTTATAGTGGCAGGAGCAGGATTTTTACTATGCCTCAAATAGGTTACATAATCCCCTGCATTTTTCTTTGTGATGTCTTTGATTTCAGCGTTCCCAAACCATGTTATGAAATTATTGATATTACTTTTTTTCCTTTTGAATGTAGAAGTTTTTAGATCTTTTATTTTTTCTGAAAGGAAACTCTTAGCTACTATTTGAAGGGGCACATAATTAGGATCAATTATCCTAAATGCATCCTGAGTGGCCTTAACAGCTTTAGGATTCGGATCTTTTCCTTTCCATTCTGGATGATGACTATTAAAAATTGCATCAGATTCTTTTTCTCCATAGATTTCTAATACTTTATTTTCGATAATATCAGTAAGTATGAAATCGAGATCCTCTGAATTATCTTCAGGAGAAGGTCTGAACTCTAATGCCAATTCTCTTATTTGATCTTCCTTCGACAAAGAAGCAAAAGTTCCATCAAGCTTTTTCTCAGCTAAATGAATTTCTTGCTTAAATTCAGCTATAACTATATGTTTCTTTCTGTTTGCTTCTGAAAGGTCTTTTGTAGAAAGGTTTCTACTGAACTGAGCCTTGCCGACTATATCTCTTACTTTATCAGGTACTCTAACTCTAACCCAATAGACATTGTGTCTTCTGTAAAGGTAGCTTTTTTCCATCTATATGTCCCATATAAAAAATAGTAATGGTACAGTTATAATGGTACAGGTGAGGTTTGTCAAGGCTTGATACTGCTGCTATCAAGGGATAGATAGCGTGTTGGTGGAGGTGGCGGGAATCGAACCAGACTATTTAATTTTATACGCTTTCTGGCTTTGAAGTATAAAGTAAAATTTAAAATACATTATACAACTTGAAGTTGTTAGCGATTTGTCGCATAAGAGTATTGTTAAATTGGTTTGGAAAGAATTATCAATTGATTAATCTACTAAACATAGAGGTGTAAAATGGCTTTTAAGTATTTTGAACAAATAAAGACACAAGAACTACCATCCATGGAAGTTGCGAATGTGCCCGCATTTCTTAAAGACTTTTCTGTTTCAGAAGATTCAGAAAAACCAATTACTAGCGGTTTGTTTCGACTGGAGGCAGGAGAATCTTTGCAATACACATACACCTATCATGAGATGAAACTCATTATTGATGGGAGTTTCATTATTGAAGATGAAACTGGAAAGAAGGTGACGGCAAAAACAGGTGATCTTCTATATTTCCCAAAAGGAACTGCTATAACATTTTCAACACCTGACTTTGGTATTGGTTTCTTTTGTGGACAACGTGGTGAGGATGAAGCTTAGTTGAATCGAAAAAATCTATTATTTTAATTAGAATTAATTTTTGAAATCAAAATTTGTATTAACAACAACTTGAAAGTAATGAATTAAATCTAATTTTCAAGTGGTTAGATTTTAATCAGAATCTAGAACGTTCTAATAATTAAATTATTAGAGGAGATATTTCTATGAGCATTCATTTTACGTCAGTAGACCAATCAGACCGTCAAGTCCCATACAACCTTCGTCAGAGTGGTGAAACTCCAGTTGAAATGTTGATTTTCACTCGCGTAAGAAAATCACCATATTGGCATTTATCAGTTGAAGCAGGCTGTTGGAGAGCTACTATTTACAACAGAATCTATCATCCTTTTGGTTATGTTAAGCCTGAAAATGGAGGCCCTATGGTTGAGTATGATGCCATAAAGAATCATGTCACCATGTGGGATGTTGCTGTTGAGAGACAAATTATGGTAAAAGGGCCTGACTCCGAATCATTTGTAGATTATGTCATTACTCGTGATGCTACTGAAATTAAACCGATGAGTGCCAAATACGTTGTTCTTTGCAACAATAAGGGAGGTGTTTTGAATGATCCGGTACTTCTAAGGATATCAAAAGATGAATTCTGGTTTTCACTGGCAGACTCAGATGTAGGGATGTATTTACAGGGTGTTAATCATGATAACAAATTTGATGTTGAAATTGAAGAAATAGATGTTTGTCCCATTCAAATACAAGGGCCAAAATCATTAGCACTCATGAAAGACTTAGTCGGAGGACAAGTTGATCTTGAAAAATTGCCTTTTTATGGTCTTGCTGAAGCCAAAATAGGAGGACGGGTTTGTATTATTTCACGGACTGGATTCTGATTAACATCTAACTACTTAAAAATATGATTTAAT
>JAAZXG010000046.1 GCA_014240255.1 Methanobacteriota archaeon | reverse complement strand
AGTTTTTATTTTCAATGAATTGTTCAACAAGTATTGAAAGATATTGAAATAAAATTAGATGATATGAATATTAAACCTCATAAAGAGATAACAGGTCACATTACAGTAAATTATTCAGGACTTTATGATGGAGTTGTAATAAACACACAGATTCTTGGTTCAAATGAATTGGTTGTGTGGCGTGAATATAATGGGAAAAAAATTACACAAAATGTTTCAAGACTTTTTGTAAACAAAGATCTAATGCCAGATAACAAAGTAGATTTTATTGCAACAATTGAATTTGAACCAACTGAAGAACATGATGTTAAATTTCGTGCATCAATAATTCAACAACATAAAGAAGTAGAAAATGCTCAACTCTTTGCTAATTATTCAGCCTAGAATCTTGATTTAGTAATTTCAACAGTTCCTACCATCCATGGATGTGGATCACAGTGGTAAGGAATTACTTTAGCCCCATTTGGTGGTGCATCAGTAAATAGAAATTCATAATTTTCACCTGGCATGATTACTCCAGTAGAACCAAATTCTCCACTATATGGATCAGTTATTTCATCCCTATCATGACTATCAGGAGTTACAGTATGCGGTGTATTATCAATATTCTTCCATATGACAAAATTATCAATCGTTAATTGTACTTGAATCAATTTTGGCATGTAGTTGTCTTTTTGATCAGGACTAGATGAGCCTTCAATAATATTTACAATTGTCTCACCACTTGGATTCAAGATATGTTCATCTACGAAAACTTTCTCATTTTCTTCAGGTAGCCAATACATCATATACCAACTAATAGTCACACTCATTGCAACGATCACAACTAAAATTCCTATTCCATAACCATGACTGGATTTAATTTCAGTGGAACTCAATAGCTAGCTTGATTTCTAGAAGTCTTATAAAGCTTAGTCAGTTTTATGGCTTGTTTAGATCTGACATGCCAATATCTGTGTCTTTTTTTAAATCCAAATCAGCAGTTTTGGCTTTAATTTCAGGAGCATCAGGTGCTGCAGTAGCATTTGGATTTTCAGTTGTTCTAAGTTTTTCTTCAATTTTTCCAACTAATTCTTCTTTGGCATCTACATTCATTATATTTCCAGATGAAGTTTCTCCGCTATCAGATAGTTCTTTATGAGTTCCAATCATAGATTTAGTTGCTCTAATTTTTGCACCCGGTGGTGGAGGTGTAGTTTTTGTTTGACCCATAGCATATCTATAGACATGGAACATTCCTGCAAATACTATCAAGATCAATCCTGCAAAGAATAACGACATGTTATTCATTCCACTTAATGCTGCATTATACGCTGCCAAGTTTAGGAAGACCTGAAATGCGATTAATGCTACAAGAAGCCAATTAATCCATTTTTCAGAGAATTGAATCTGCGCTACTTTCTTTGGTCCCTTATCTTTTGCTAGTTTAGCCTTTCTTTCTGCCTCTTTAGCCAGATGGATCATCATATAGCTAAATCCAATTCCTAATGGAATTAGTAAAATCATTACTACGTAAAGATTGATCGGATCTATTACCAGTCTCTCTACTAATGGTAAAGTAGAGTCAGTAGGAATATAGAATCCCCAGTATGTTGTAACCAATATTTGAGCAAGTCCAACTATACCAAATGATGTAACCCAAGGTCTGTCTTTCCACGAGAATTTCTTGTATCTATCTAAGAACGGAACAAGCGCAATAGCCGCTATGAAAAGCCCAGGCCATAACACACCCGTGACAAATTTATCATATTGTGTCCGCAGGAACGCGTAAAGTCCAGTCAAATACCATTCAGGTACTGTGATACCAGGCGGCACTGTCGGTTGGAATTTGAAACCCAAGTCAACAGGAAATACACCACCCGTAATCAAAATTGCACCTGAAATTGCCATAACCATTGGTACATCAAATACTAAGAATCTTGGGAAGTGTACTGCCATTAATCCGAGCATGACTATAGGTAAAATAAACACATGTTGCGTATAGAATCTCAATACAAAGTCATGGAATCCACTTCCAAATGCCGCATCACGAATCGTTGGCCCAGCAACGGGTATTGAATTTGTTAGTGATGCTGCAATACTTATTGCAAGTTCTGCACGTTCACTAAATATAATATCATAACCAGTAAATGCTTCAAGAATTGTTACAGTTCCTAGTATAACACCAGTAATCCATAAAATTTCATTTCTAATTTTATAACGTCCACTAAAGTATTGATAATACATATGAAGTAATGCAAGCATGACCATTGCATTTGAACCGTGATAGTGAATATTCCTAATGTGAAATCCAAATGGTACTTCATTATTGATAAACTCTACACTATCCCACGCTCTATCAAGAATCGGCTCATAATAGAACATGAGTAATGCACCAGAAACTCCAAGAATGATAAATGTGATGAACGTAAGCATTCCCAAAAATCCAAATGGACTTACAAACCTTG
>JAAZXG010000045.1 GCA_014240255.1 Methanobacteriota archaeon | reverse complement strand
GACCTCGAGGACTTACGATAATTGTCACTCTATATAATATTAATGAAGTTTTTTATGTAATTTTTGTTTATTTTCACATAAATGAGTACTTCTTTGACCTACGATGATTCTAGTAATTGGTCTTTTGCAATGTGGGCAGGGTTCACCAGTTTTTCTAAAAACTTGTAATTTCTTCCAAAATTTTCCTTTTTTACCTTCAGGTCCTCTAAATGTTAGAAAGGTAGTACCTCCAAACCGTATTGACTTTCTAATAATGTGTCTAATTGATAGATACAATTCATTTATTTCTTTTTTGTTAAGCGTATCAGCAGTCCTTAGAGGATGTAGATTAGCTCTGAATAAAATTTCATCAGCCAGATAGTTGCCAATTCCAGCTATGAATTGTTGGTTCAATAATAATGGTTTAAGTGTACCCTTACGCTTTTTAATCATTAATTTAAATTTTTTGGATGTAAATTGCTTACTGAGAGGTTCAATACCTAGATGTCCTACAATTTTTTCAATATCTTCCACAACCCAAACTTTACCAAATTTACGATAATCAACTAAGCACATTTTCTTATTATTGTAAAAATCTAATTCAACTGTAGTATATTCTGGAGTTTCATTTTCGGTTAAATCTATTCTTCCCGTCATCCTCAAATGAATAATAATGTTTGATTTGTCTAAATTAAGTATCAAATATTTCCCTCTTCTATCAAATCCCGTTATTTTTTGATTAATTATGCTATAAAAATCTGCATCTGAAGCGTTTTTCCATAGTGCTTTACCGCCCTTAATTTTCCACCCAATCATTGTTGGTGCTAATCCCGTTCGATAGGAATCGACTTCAGGTAGTTCAGGCATTAATTATGTGAGGCGAGACAGTTTTAATCTCCTGTCCCTGCAACAATGTGCTTAGGTTATACAATACAGCAACACGCAAAGTAGAAGAATTTAGTTCTATAGAACCAAATAAGGTTGGAATGTATGTTTGTGGTTTAACTGTGTATAATGACATGCATTTAGGTCATGCTAGAACATATATTGCATTTGATGTAATTCGAAGATGGTTAGAATATTTGGGTTATGAAGTCAATTTCGTTCAGAATCATACAGATATTGATGATAAGATAATTAGAAGAGCTAATGAAGATAAAATTCCAGCTGGAGATTTGGCTGACAAGTATATTGCTAGAACTACTGAAGATTTAGAAAGTTTACAAGTTAGACCTCCAACACATATGCCAAAAGCTACTGACTTCATTAAAGAAATGATAGAAATAATTTCTAATTTAATTGATAAAAACCATGCATATGTTGTTAATCCTATTGAAGGAGCTCTTGCACCTGATGTATATTTTGATGTAATATCAGCTTCAAGCATCTTTGGAACCCTTACAGGCCAAAAAATAGAAGATATGGAGGCTGGAGCGAGAGTAGCGGTCGATACTCGTAAGCGTCACCCTTCAGATTTTGTATTATGGAAAGGAGCTAAGCCTAACGAGCCTAATTGGGATAGTCCATGGGGGATAGGAAGGCCAGGTTGGCATATTGAATGTTCAGCAATGTCACTAAGTCATTTAGGTAATAATTTTGATATTCATGGTGGCGGTATAGATCTCCGCTTTCCACACCATGAATCTGAGATATTACAAACTGAGTGCCATACAGGTCATTCTCCAATGTCAAATTTTTGGCTTCATTCAGGCCATCTTACAATAAATAAAGAGAAAATGTCAAAATCTCTAGACAATTTCTTTTTAGTTAGAGATGTCATGAAGGAATACAGTGCACCTATTTTGAGATTTTATCTATTGAATGGGCATTATAGATCTCCAATGGATTTTAGTGATTCTAATTTGAAGGAGTCTTTAGCAGCATATCGTCGTTTAGAAGGAACTTATAATCGTTTTAAAGATTCTAAAATAGTAGGCACAATAGTTTCATCTGAATTAGAAGAATCTATTGATAATTGTAAGAAAAATTTCATTTCAGCTATGAATGACGATTTTAATACAAGGGAAGGAATTGCTGAATTATTTCAATTATCTCGAATTGCTAATAATTTCAATCCGGATGAATTAGGTTTAGATCTTAAGAATGATTTATTGAATACTTTTGAAATTTATGGAACAAATGTACTTGGTTTATTTTCTTCTGAATCATTAGATGCTGGTATTGAAACTAAGATTAATCAATTAATTTCCGATAGGAATCACGCGCGTGATAGTAAGGACTGGGCAAAATCAGATTCAATAAGAGATGAACTAACTGCAATGGGAATTCAGGTTCAGGATACGCCTGAAGGAACTAAGTGGAATCGTATCTAAATATATTTTTTATTTAAGATTCTAATTGTTCTTTCTTTCTGTAATTATATCCGACTATCAATAATACGGATGCAATAGGCATCAATAAAGTTCCAAACTCAGGAATAGCAGACCAATCAGAGACTGCCTCATCATTATTTCCTGTTGTTAAA
>JAAZXG010000044.1 GCA_014240255.1 Methanobacteriota archaeon | reverse complement strand
GGATGTTTCGCATGCAGAACACATGAATAATATGTTCAATAATACTGCATTGTCCGAACAAAATAAATGCGCAATTCATAATTCATTTTCTTCAAATGAAAACTGGCCCTATGATTGGTCTGAGTTTTGCCCTGGAGAACCGCAAATTACATCTATTTCAGACGTGCCGGAAGATCAGGGAGGTCGCGTTTACGTGGAATTCTCATCGTCCATGTTTGATCATCCCGAAGTCGCGGGACAGATGTATGGTATTATGCGCTACGACTACTTTGACAATGATTCGTTAGGGTGGGTAGCGCTGACATCTTTTCCGGCTATTGGAGATTCCAGTTATACTTTTGAGGTTACAACTCTCAGAGATTCTACAGCAGATGATGATGGCATGACGGAGTTCAAAGTAGTGGCTGCCATGAATGAAGGAAATTTTCATTCTGAACATGCTATGGGGTACTCTGTGGATAATATCGCTCCAGGTGTACCTACAGGCCTTATGGCAACCGCAGTGGACATTGGAATAGTCCTTACTTGGGATTTCAGTCCAGATGATGATTTTCAGTACTTTACGCTCGAAAAATCATCTGATTCAGATTTTACAGATTATGAATCCTTTGAAACAATTGATACAGCATTTACGGATATGGAATACGAGATGAATGAAACATATTTCTATCGCATTGTGGCAGTGGATTATGCCGGGAATATTAGTGATTACTCTGAAACGGTGGAAGTTAACGTTCTGTCATTAGGCATTAACCAGATTCCTCAAGTCTTTGCCCTTCACCAGAACTATCCAAACCCGTTTAATCCAACCACGCAGATTACATACGATTTACCAGAAGATGCCTTAGTCAACGTCACCATCTACGATATGACGGGTAGATTAGTCAATACTATGGTAAATATGGAACAGAACGCTGGCTACAAATCTATCCAGTGGAATGCTACCAATAATGCAGGCCAATCAATTTCAGCAGGAGTTTACCTGTATACGATAGAGGCTGGTAAGCTCAGGCAAACAAAGAAGATGGTACTACTTAAATAACTTTACCCTTTCTACTACATCAAGCCCCACATTTGTGGGATGATGTGTAGATTTAATTATGGAGATAATATTAATAATTGCAATATCAATAAGATGAATAGTAAGATAAATACTTTAAGCTGCACATTTGAAGATTCTAAATTAGAAGAAAATTACCTTGATAATAAATGGGTTAAGGTAAGTTCATTTTACACAAAAGTCCCTATCGTGACGACCAGCGGTCTGGTCCTATTTTTATTAAGCCTTTATCTTAGAAACGCATTTGAATTAAAAACTACTATTATACCTATAATCTTAATTGCCTTTTATGTGATTATTTTCTTTCAAAAGGACGAATTTAAGAGGAGATTCTTAGATAAGAGCATCCAATTTATGGCAATAGTTTTGATGCCGCTATGGATGTATTTAGACTTTGAGAGGCTCTCAAACCTCCCCCATATTGCCTTTTTACCTTTGATGCAATCCATACTTTGGATTTCACTTTTTCCATTCACCTTTGTTTCGTCAATTGTAGTATCTACGATACCATTTTTAGCTTCATTCCCTATATTGGTGAACTACGATTCAATGAATATACCGATGTACATAGTTTTTTATTTTAATCCGCATTTTCTTCTCATTCTAAACAAATGGAAAGCAGAAAAAGAAAGCAGGTCAAACTTTTTAAAAGGTGTAATAATCGAAAACAATGAAAAACTAATGCACCAAACGCTTAAGCGATATTTTGGGGATACTCTAAGCGATAAAATAATATCACAAAAGGGAGAACTTGAGGGAGAGAATAAATGGGTTACAATTTTATTTGCAGACTTAGGTAATTATTCTACAATTACTGAAAGCATGTCTCCTGAAGTTGCTCTCGAATTTTTAAATGAGTACTTTACCAAAATGCACGAGGTTATTAAAGAATTTGAAGGTCATACATTAAACTATATTGGAGACTCGGTTATGGTCGTGTTTGGTGCTCCTGAGAAGCTTAAGAATCATGAAAATCAAGCTGTTATGTGTTCTCTAAAAATGAAAGAAAAATTAATAGAATTAAACCAAGAGTGGGATAATAAAGAAACTTCCAGGTATTGGAAAAACCATAATATTGATCTAATAACTATGAGAATAGGTATCCATACTGGAACTGTGATTGCAGGTAATGTAGGAAGTCAAGAAATGATGCAATATAGTACTATTGGTGATACAGTGAATGTGGCAGCGAGATTAGAACAGGCAAATAAGGAATTTAAAACTCAAATC
This sequence comes from Methanobacteriota archaeon, assembly GCA_014240255.1. Lineage (GTDB taxonomy): Archaea > Thermoplasmatota > Poseidoniia > MGIII > CG-Epi1 > CG-Epi1. Next base: position 444 of record JAAZXG010000044.1, on the reverse strand, counting down.
GCTTTCAGTCATGAGATATATACTTCTTTAACACAAGAATTACATAATAAAGCAAAAATGATTGGCGAAATAACGCTCAAGGGAAGATCCTCCACAACAAAAGTATACTCAATATAGTTTCAGTAAAATTAATGGGTAATTATTAGTTCAATTTCCACTACAGATACACTGGTTGATTATAAGTTATAGTCGGGAACCAGCCTGCTAAGTGGGTATGCGGTTTATAGCCGCATCGAGAGTTCGAATCTCTCCCTCTCCGCACTTTAATAGACCATAAACCCTGCATAAGCGGGGTTTATTGCTTATAGCCTGAATTAGTCTTGTTAATGAAAAAAAGCCCTGTATTGTACTGAAACCACTGGACCTGTCACTGGCTATTCAGTTTCAACTAAAAAGTGTTAGGGTAGAGGGATAGTAAGGAGGGTAGTGTCTGATAAAAAGGCT
>JAAZXG010000043.1 GCA_014240255.1 Methanobacteriota archaeon | reverse complement strand
TCAATTAATTTGGTCTTATAGGTAAACATGAACCAAAAGACAAAATATGTTATCTTGTTAATACTAACTGTGATGATAATTGCAGTCTATGTTTGGGATAGTATTAATATAAAAAGCGAAATTAAACAAATTAAGTCAAAACTCAGTATTGTAGATATTCAACTTAGATCGGGTTCAGGCATCATGGATGAAGTGGTAAATATCCGACAACATTTTACTAAAAAGAAAAATATTTTAATATCGTATCGGATATCTGGTCCCGATCTTTTAAATGAAATTGAAAGTTTGAGTGATCTGGCAAATGAAATGGACTTGAGTATTAACAATTTAGAGATTGATCCACGAAATACTTTTCCACCCTTAAATAATAATGTGGAAGATATTCGAATCGACCTGGAGCGTCATTCTCTGAATTTCCAATTATCAGGAAATTTTCTCGACGTTGGAAATTTTATGGAAATATTGGAAGAGAATTCAACTCATCTTCATCTCCAACAATGTTTCTTCAATTTGGATAGCATTGATCCAAAGGGTGTTGTTGCAGAGTTGCAATATTTGACCTATGGTGGAGCGGAAGAATGAAACGAGAAAAGATTACACTGGGCTTTTTTATTGTAGTTCTTTTGGCATTATTTCTGGAATTATTTCTGGGTATAATCACTGGTATTAACAGCAAACCCCAACCTGTGGTGACTCAGGATTCGTCAATAACGGAAAAATTTAGTATCCTTGATACTTCTTCTTCGGAACCCATCAAACTTTCAGTAAATAGCTGGGGAAGAGATTTCTTTCATAATCGCAGCAATATTTACGTTAACTCATTCCATTTGACTGGCATTACTCAATTTAATAATGGATACAAAGCTATAATTAATGACCAAATTATTATTGAAGGAAATCAAATCGAGAATTTCAAGGTAGCAGATATTACTAAAAATAGTGTTTTACTAAAATGGTATAAGCACAGTGTAACCCTTAAACTGGAAGAATAAATGAAATACTTAAAACAAATACTTAAGCCATATATCTATCTGATATACGCATCTGTGTTGTTTGGTAAGGATATTCCCCAATTATTGGATATATATACAACCGAAAAAGAAAATTCATATACACTTGTAATGGAGTTCAATAATGGGAAATTTGAATACGTTACAACTGAAACTTTTGCTCCACCCAGCGTATCTCTATTATTCAAAAATCTCAACTGGGATAAGGGTAATTTCATTAAAAAGAATAATCTGGGGCCCCTTTATCAATACGCTGTAAGCATTCCTAGAAATAATAACCAGAAAGAGATAAACAAAATGCTCCAATTGAAATTGGATTTTACTCGAGTTCCAGACTACTTAGTAAAATTTGAGCGTCCTAAGGGAAAAAATAAAAAGCACAAGCTAAAGATAACTTGGGTAAAAAATAGGAAGAAAAAATCACCTCGCCACAACCAACCACCAACTACCCGCCTACCAGAATCTAGAGTTAGCTTGAATTTCCAGGCAGCTAAATTGGTAAATGTAGTTCGCATGTTGGTCTCTCAGGATAATTTTAATCTGATTATGGGAGAAGAGGTTCAAGGTGAAGTCACAATGAATCTTAATGATGTTTCTTTAGAAACAGCTTTGGATGCAATACTTCATGTAAATAATTATGAATGGTTCATGCAAGATAATATCATTGTAGTACAGCCTATGACCACCAAAAAGACAATGAGTGGGGAATTAACGACCCGTATGTTTCGACTCAATTATACAACGGGAACTATGATATCTGAAGCAGTGAAGGAGGTACTGACGCCTAGAGGTAAAATAAAAGCACTTTCATCAACGGCATCATCCAATGTAGAACCAGGAGAAAAAGATATCTTAATGGTAACTGATATACCTACTAACTTTGCTCTCATTGAAGGAGTTATCAGATCTCTAGACATTCAAACTGAACAAATCAATATTGCGGTAAAATTTATTGAAACGACCCTAAAACACGATGAAATCATTGGTATCAATTGGGACTTGCGAGAAAGCATGAGCATCATTAACAGTGGAAATACGGATACATCAAACTCCTTCGATTTAGGCTACTTAATGATGGGTGATCAAACAATGAATTTTGCTACTTTAAGTAAACCTGTTGTTTCTGCCATACTATCTCTACTGGCCAATGATGGCAGTACAAAACTATTGCAAGAACCCCAGGTGACAACCATGAATAATTCTCCAGCAAATATTTTGGTTGGGACAACCATTCCACTCCTGGTCCCACAGGGTGAAGGAAGTGTCTTTGGCACAAATCCTTATACATATGAAGACCAACATGTAAATGTTTCATTGGATGTATTGCCACGGGTTAATCAAGAAAAAATAATTAGTATGAAAATTGATGCTGTGGTTCAAGCTATTATAGGGTTTGTAGGTAAAGATCAGCGCCCAATGATTTCTACGCGATCCACGAATACATCTGTAAGAGTTAAGAATGGAGAAACATTATTAATTGGAGGGTTGATCTTTGACACAGGCCAAGAAATTGTTTCTAAGGTGCCGCTATTAGGAGATATCCCATTAATTAAATATTTGTTCAGATCCAGTAATAAAAATAGGGAACAACGGGAGCTACTAATCTTCATTACACCTACAGTGATTTCTAATGATACATAGGAGCAGGTTCTAATGAGTCAACAACGAATGCAAATATTCATAAAAAAGAATTCAATAACAGGGTTCAATAGAATAGAAAATGTACTATACAGAGCATTTTTGTTGTGTATTTTATGCACAACAATTCTTTTCGGACAGAGCAATCTTTTCAGCTCTGGGAATAACAGACCCGTTGCTGATGCTGGCCCTGATATTAAAGTCCAATCAACGAGTTCCATTCAACTAGATGCATCTCGGTCATTTATAAACGATGGATCTAAATTAAAGTTTGAATGGATTTTTGCTCCAGGTCTGGTATATAATAATGAAAATGAATTTACTTCAGAACTGTCGGTAAAACCGTATGATGGTACGTATTTAAAAAGCGTCCAGACTTACAAACATCTATTAGATGTTACGATTGCGGATAATGATTTAGGTACACAACTAGAGGTTATTCTTAAGGTTAAAGATCGTATTGGTTTTGAAGATACTGATACCTTAATTGTTGAGTATTTTGATTCCAATGTTCTCGCTGATACTTTAATTGATTCCGTTGAATTGTCAATGGACATGTTTGGTCTTGAAGTATCTGTTTTAGATTCAGAG
>JAAZXG010000042.1 GCA_014240255.1 Methanobacteriota archaeon | reverse complement strand
CTTTACCTAATGATACTTCTGCCATTGCAATTTTACCACCAATATTCTTTTCTTCACCCATCGCCCATCCACTAAGCAAAATATCCTTTTTTGCGTAACGTGCTAAAATCTTTACTGGTTGACTAGGAGGTCTTTGCTTTAATGTTTCTTTACCACCTTCACCAGTATCTCTTAATTTTATAATATCAAAAGCACGACTGCGAACAAAATAGGCCACAGATTCTTTTCTCATACCAAATGTTAGTTGATCAGATGTTTCAATATTTATTCTCACTAAAGACCCAGGTATAAAAAAAGTAGTTGAAGGAATATTCTTAACTACATTCTTAATAGGTAATCCTAATTGATCAATTAAAAAATCGCTTGATTCATCTAGCGCAATAATCCTTCCACCTTTTTCAGCATATTCTTTTAAGGCTAATGATCCTTTCAATCCAATTCCTCCAGAGTATTCCTTTGGGTAGGTATTATCTGCATAACCATGTAAGATTGCAGAACCTGACTGAGATGGAATAATAATAGCACTGTACTGACTTAAGTCTCCATTAATTATATCTTGATTATGTAGCGTATCTAAAGGAAAATCATATTTCTCAAGCACCCAACGTGTCCATCCTTCATCCATGTTTGCTCGCCAAGATTTATATATGCCTACTTTTGGCAATGATAGTTTCTTTGAATTTATAGATAGGTTTTTAGATGTTCCGGAGAAAGAGATACTATAAGATTTCGCTAAAGCATTGATTTGATTATTATCTTTGGTCTTAATAAAAAAATCACCATCTGAAAGACGATATACTTCGATATTATTTGCCAGTAATTTATTTACTGCAATAATAGATCCATTTGAATTTTGAGATAAAATATATCCAGCCTTACCACTTTTGACTTTACCAGGTTGCATAGAAACTTCTAATGATTCAATTATTTCCGTTCTTACTTTAAATGGTTTTTCAATTCTATCTACTTCAATACCCATTTGCAAAGGCAAAGTCCAACCTGCCAAATCATAAGGAACTTTAGGCTTTCCATTGGCATCTTTTAATTCTGGGTAGATTTGCGGTTCAAGCATATCCATCAGGTGAGGTCGAAAAGCTTGTCCTGTAAAAATTACATGAGCACCTTTTGCGTAATTTTTACCATTAGCCTTAAATGCTCGAGTTGCTTTGTGAACCTCTATTCCTCCCTTACGAAGTACACTTAAAAACTTACCTGTCTCGTATAAATCCCACTGATTATTAGGAACTATATAAGCAAAAGGGCCACCCATTTCTCCTGACTCTATAGCATCTCGACCCATAATATAAATATCATACAACCATTTTTCACGAAGATCTGCAGCAATATTTAACACACCCATGGAAGCTGTGAGCATATAGTCAACAGCTTGACGAAAGTGTGACTCGCCTGCCTCCCATGGCAATGGTAAAAATATATCGGTTCCGGTATTAACCATTCCACTTCTTCTACTACCAATTGTTTTTGGTTTTTTTTCTGGATCATAATAACGCGGTGTAGGTGTTGAATGGCTTGTCTCAGTTAAAATACCAATTTGATTATGGTAGTAAGGAGCAGTCCTCATTCCACCATTCCACCACATACTATACTGAAAATCAGAAACTACACCTCCCATTTTTTTCATAGCGAAACGGTTAGCCATTGCAGTACCTACTAGATTAACTCCTGTTGTTACTCCAGGGTGAATATTTGGATTAACCGGGTCTGAAAAAGGCGGTAAAAATATACGTGCCCATGCAGGTCCAGTCTGATGATGATTGTAGACTATCTGTGGGTACCATTTATTGTACAGTTGGTATGATACATTTTGCGTTTCAATCATATTATGCATGAACCAGTCTCTATTGTTGTCATGGCCTACATATTTTTGATACAGCACTGGTGGACCAGTAGTTTCATACGGTGTTCCGAGTTGTGTTCTATACCAATTTACAACTATATCCATTCCATCAGGATTAATAACTGGCAACAGTAGAACTATAACATTTTCACGAATCTTTTTCATTTCGTCTGTTTCAGATGTAGCAATCTTATATGCTAATTCTGATGTCATTTGCCCATGTGCTCTTTCAGTAGCATGCATACCACCATCAATCCATACTATAGCTTTTCCTTTTTTAGCATAATTTTTTGCTGTTAACTCATCAATCTTAGCTCTTGATAGCTCTGCGCTAATATTTTTCCATTCATTTAATTTTGATAAATTTTCTGGACTAGAAATAAATAGTAGAATCATAGGATTGCCTTCTGATGAAACGCCAATTTGTTCTAATTTTACTCTATCAGAGTTTTTAGCTAACTGCCGATGAAACTCAAGCATTTGTGAATAATCAGCTAATTTATAATCCGCACCTACCTTAAATCCAAAAACTTCTTCAGGAGACTTTATTTGTGTAAAAACAAATGAAAATAAAATAAAATAAAGTAATACAATCTTTTTTAACATTTTAACCTCGATAAAATTTTTATTTAGGAGAATCCGCACTACCTTCCCAATCTGAATCTGCAACTCCAACCCAACCTCCATTATTAGAATCTTTCATAACAGCGTGAATTCTTCCAAATTTGGCCGGTTTTCTTTGAACGGTTACATTATGCCCTAATTCACTAAAATAGGCACTATCAGCTAATGTAAAGCCCTCGTTTGTAGTGAATTCTATATCGATACCGCCATCTATAGGTTGAACTCTAGGCATACCCATTGCTTGCTCTAAATCATACCCTTGATCTACGATTCTACTGATAACTGCTACAATTGAAGATGGTATGCGTGAACCACCAGCAGCACCTAAGCCTAAAAAAGGATTACCATCTTTAGCCACAATTAAAGGAGAAATATGTGAAGCTGCTCTTTGCCCCGCCTTTACTTCTCCAAGATACCCTCCAAGGGTTTGAGCATAAACAAAGCCTAAGCCAGGCGTTGCCACTTTAGATCCCATTGTCGTTCCCACCGTTTGAGTCAATACAGCAATCATACCATTTTTATCAACTACAGTCAGGTGTGTAGTATGTCCCATTGCTGCCGTAAAAGATTCAGGTAACTCTTCCCATTGAATATATGTTTGTTCATTATGAATTTCAGCTGCTCTCTTTTTTGCCCACTCTTTAGAAGTAAATCTTTTCGCATCTTCTAAAGTATTTTGCTCTCGACGATCTAAGTAAGCTCTTTCTATCGCGTGATAAACAGATTCACCCCATTCTTGGTTATTTGAAAGTTTATTCTTGTATGCTTCTAAAATTTGCAAAGCTTCAATCGTAATTGCACCATAAGAAGGCATCCACAATCCTA
>JAAZXG010000041.1 GCA_014240255.1 Methanobacteriota archaeon | reverse complement strand
CTCTTCGTGAAATGCGACACTCGAGCACATCTACGACAACTATCGTTTTACTAAATTGGCTGAGAAGATTTATCATAGCGAGATTGAGAACTGGCCTAAGATTTCTAAGAAGAACTGAGAATCTATTCTATTATTGATTCATCTTCCATATCGTAATTAAAAGTATAGAAGTAACCAATCTGTGCTGTAAACACCATTAACCACTCGAAAAGAGCTACTTTGTAGTGAATAATGTGGTCATGATCAGGATCCATACCGGCATTCATGAACAGAGGTTTGCATGGAGCTTCACAGACGCTTGGATCCAGGGCTCGAACCGAAAGTCCCAAAAGAACCATACAAGCATATCCGGCTAAATTCAAAGCCAATCTCATTTTGATTACATCTTTCGGATAATCATCTATTTGTCTGACAACTAGTATTGCAACCGTTCCCAAAAGAAGTGTGAGATAGAAGTACAATGCAGCCGTGACGCCATGCGGTATCGGATATTGATTGTAAGGTAAATTTACAGTCCAAATGAAAGATACTGTTGCAACTTGAGCCATTATGACAAACACCATGTTGAACCAGAGCCATTTTGGGTCTGCATTCGAACTACGTAATTGTCCGTCCCATTTGTTATACAATTTGATCCAAATCGGTATCGAGATTACTCCGGCTAAACTCAATCCTGCAGACCATATTGTTCCTTCAGGTGTGGCTTTGTCCAGTTCTGAAATCATTGGTAACCAAGGAGTGTGGTGACCATTACTAACTCCAATAATGTATGGTATTACCAGTGCTAGGAACGCTGTTAGCAACATCACATTCAGAATTTTCTGACCTTGACTCTGGTTACGATAAATCAACTTCATAAGTTCATATTGAGTTGTTTACACTTTAAGTTTTGTGTTATACAAGATTAGAGCTATATAGAGGTAAAATTATCGGTTATTGATGTATCGTTGGCTTTCAATATTAATTTTGGTCTTTTTGATAACTGGAGTTAGTGCTTCTGATGAGATTCCAGACATAACCAATGAAACTGCCATTGATCCCGAATCTGAGGATGAAGGGGATGATGACTCAGTAGATATTGAGATAATTGTAGCAGCAATAGTGCTAGGCCTCAGCATAGTTACTGCTGCAGTAATTCTGAAAAAGTAAAATTTGTATCAAAAATTGTTTTTGAAACAATGTTATATAGGTCTCAAATATCGAATAGACATGGATTCAATGGATTTATATCAAAATACAGCCCATATTTCCCCTTTCAAAGGCTTCTGGATTCGTCTTGTAGCTTTTCTTTTAGATTCGATAATACTTACAATAGGGGTGGTTCTAACTTTTATCGTTTTATTTTTTACAGCAGACAGCCTCCTTGGAGAGAGAGCTATGGGTGGAGTACTTCTTATCTTAATTGTGCTTTTTATTTTTGCAATGTTTTTGTATAAACCATTAATGGAAGCTTCTGAATATCAGGGAACTTTTGGCAAATATCTTTTAGGAATGAAGATAGTTAATCAGCAAGGCGAACGAATAACAACGACTGCTTCTTTTATCAGAACAATAGTTTATATGTTACAAACTTCAATTCCTTTTGTTAATATGATTAGTTGGTTGGCTCTTGTTATGATTGGTTTTACAGAGTACAAGCAAGGATTACATGATATCGCATCCGGCACATTTGTTGTCCCACACCAATGGCAAGGGCCAGTACCAGTCGAAGATCAATTTGGTGCATAATGAACGAAAATATACAGAAAGAAATGATGATCGCATCTGGCGCATTAGTTACATTTGTAATGTTCTTAATTATTGGAGGCATTTCTGAAATCGCAGATATGGCAATTTCAGTCGGAGCATTTGCAGTAAGTTGGCTTGGAGTAAGTTATTTCATTAAAAATTACGGCCCTGGAGGATCTTCAAAACAAGATCTGGAAAAAGAGTTTCAGTGGTATGCTGGGATGCTCGTTCTTTTCCTTGCAATTATGACTTTGATTGGAAAAAGTGATGATGAATTAGAATTAACAGCTTCAGTTTACGGAATGTTTGTCTTCGGTTTTACCCTAATCTGGGTTGTCCGTAGTGTAGCAATCAAATATTTTAGTTAATTATTTTCCACGACCATCAAGTGCTGCTATCACCATCGCTAAACCAGCAATGAATCGGCGATCAAAAGGATGTTCAGGCGGAATATTTACTACTAATTTTTTAATGATTGGATTAAATTTCTGACGCATCGTAATTGGCGCATTACTTCCAATTGTGCGTAGAGTATATTTCTTAGGTAAGATTCCCAAAAAGGTACGTCTAGCGAGAGCATAGCCTAAGCTATCTTCTTCAAGAACTCCAATTAATTTACCTTCAGAATCCAATAATTCCCATTTTGTTCTCAAAATAGAGTTCCAGAATTTCTTTCGGACAGTTCCTAATAGAACTCCAGCATTAGGATCATAAATATCAAAACCACCCCATGCATCCACAAAATTTTTCTGTTTAATTACTAACCATTCATTATTCTTATTTTCATCATCATAGATTCTAAGATCTTCTTTAATTTTAAATCTTTTTTGGTCACAAAACCCATACAAATTTTCTTGTTCATCCATTATTCTAAATTTGTTTCCAAATATCTTCCAAAATTTCTCTCTGATAAGATATTGATTTAACTCTAATAGTTTCGCCATAATTTCCATAGAGATAGAAGACATATAAATGTTTATCAAAATTTTTTTGTGAATATTCTTTATATATGCGAAACAAATCGAAGTTTAAGGCGAATAAAATGAACGACGATATGAAAGATTTTGTAGGGTATCGAAAAGCTCGAACTCCTACCGTTAGCCAAGCCCCTGTTTTTTCTTGGGGAAATTCGATGGAATCTGCAGTTTTTATTCTCAATACTTCGATTGTCTTATTAGGTGTAGTAATTGCTATTTCTCTATCAGAGTATACTGGAACAGGCGATGGCAGCTCAGTAATTTCATTTTTTGGTAAGTGTTAATAGATAATGAGTCTACTAGATGATTTAGATGTTGCAATCTTATCTTTTGTTTCAGATTTTCCTAATTCAACCATAACTAGTTGTGCAAAGGAACTTTACAATCCACAAGATACAGAAGCATTACAGAAGAAAGATACGATGCTCCGTCATCGTTACAAAACTTTAGTATCAGAAGAATTGTTGATAAAATCTGCTGAAGAACGTAAAAGTAAGTATAAAATTAATGCAGATCGAATAAAATTTGGGAATGCCAAAGATCTTGGTACCACAAAGATAATTCCCGATTATATCAAAAATGATTTTTGTATAGCAATTTTCATGGATGATGGTTTCGTAGTTAAATCTTTAGATAAATTAGAACAAAAGTGGAATTCCAGTAACTAAATTATCACAATTTTTTTGTGAACATAGCTTATATACATACCACAGGTTTTCAAATTAGAGGAAAGCATGGCTGACGAACTTTTGGGAAGTAGCGAGATTGGACTGGCATTCATAATCGTTGGAGTATTACTATTCATAGTAGAAGTATTTCCAAAACCGTTTCACCTTTTTT
>JAAZXG010000040.1 GCA_014240255.1 Methanobacteriota archaeon | reverse complement strand
TGCATTACGAGAATTATGTTCTAACAATTCAATTTCATAAATCCTTCTTATTCTCAATTCTCTCTTAACTGCAGCCTGAAATGGTGGAATTTGATAGATAGGACCTGTAAACTTTTGAAACATCTGCTGGAGCTTTTTGACGCCCGGATCTCGTTTATAGCTCATTAAACAAAGATACTCTTTTGATGATTCTTGCATAACTTTAATAACTTTTGAAGCCCCACCAAGAGATATTGGTAAAACTCCAGTTACATTAGGATCTAATGTGCCTCCATGTCCAGTTAACTTAAGCTCAAAAGAATCTCTTAACCAAGCTGCAACTTGATGAGATGAAGGACCTGCTTGTTTGTTAATTATGATAACAGAAGATTCTAGTAACTGTTCAATCGTTCTTTCACTAGGCGGAGTTCCATAATGTGCATTTCCAGAATCATTTATCTTATACAAGTTATCTCCTGAAAAGCCAACTGAGAATACCACTTGATGATACTGATTGTTCAGCATCATACAACTCTGCAAGCTTCTCAGGTGAAAGTGATTTTAATGTTGAAGAATCTATTTTTTTTAACAAATCTAATTCTTTTTTATCTAGCCAAACTCCATTACACTGCAAACAAACATCAATCTCAACTCCTCCCGGGTGTTCATCATCCATGAGTGACCCACAACCAGGGCACAGTAATTCCGAACCTGAATCAATCCCTAAATGTTTTGTAGTTAAATGATGTAAAGGTCTATTACCGGTCAGGGACATTAATTCACCTTTATCTAGATAGATTCCTGAACAATTATTACATTCATCAATCTCGATTTTCCACATACCTTTTTTAAGAATTTGAGGAACTAATTCTGAAAAACAACGTGGACAGTCCCTTTTCATTAGTCCATGCCTTCCTGTTTCTTTGAACAGTCTCTACATATGACCCGTGTGGAATTCCAACCAGGACCTGTTGGGACCATTATTTCTTTTTCACAGAAATAGCAGTTTTCTTTAAGCGCAGATTCTCTTCCAGTAAATTTAGGCAAGTTTCATCACCACTTATCGATTTAGAGAGAGTGAATAAAAGTTTTGATACCATACTTAATTGTTTTATGGGCCCTTTTAATGAAACATTCAGCCGCTGTAGCTCAGTTGGGAGAGCGTGGGACTGAAGATCCTAAGGTCGCCGGTTCGATCCCGGCCGGCGGCACCACTCTATTGAGGTCGTGAAAAATGTCTTTGGAAAATTATTATGAAGCCCGAAATAGGGCACTAAGAACCATGACTTTAGGCCTAATTTTTCTTATTTTTTTACCTATTGGAATTCCAGTCTCTCTAATTATAATTCCATTTATAGCTGGAAAAAATGGAGCCAGTACATTATCAAAAGATTGGCATTGGACATATATTATAACTGTAGGAGGTGGGTGGTCACTTGGATTAGTAGCAACCATTTTTATTTTATTATCATTGGCTCTTGGTCCTTCATTACAAATTAATATTGCTGAACCCCTTATTTTTGCCATCTTAATTATATTTACTTGGCTATCTTTCGCCATAGGTGTTCGAAGTTCAAAAGTCATGGCGCCATCTATTGGCCCTTATGAACAAGAATGGGAAGATGAAGAGGCTAATGAAACTTATGTAAAAGATAATCAAAAAAAGAATAGTAAAATGAATATTGGTACCAAAAAAAATAGAAGAGTGCTAGCAGTACCTACCGAGGATAAAACTAAACAAAGTAACGACATGTTTTCTAAAGTTAAAAATTTCATTAAAGGACCAAATAAAGTAAGTCCTAATACGTCTAAAAAAGAAGGAACGGGAAATAAAGCCAATCGTGTTTCCGCATTAGCTAATCGCCGTCGTAAATAGTTAAATAGCCAGATTTCTGGATTGATATATGGATAAGGCAAAAATTAGAGTACTAATTGCTAAGCCTGGCCTAGATGGACATGACCGAGGGGCTAAAGTTATTGCTAGAGCTTTAAGAGATTCTGGAATGGAAGTAATTTACACAGGATTGAGACAAAGCCCAGAAGATATAGTAGAAGCTGCAATACAAGAAGACGTACATTTTATTGGATTGAGTATACTCTCTGGAGCCCATAGCCACATCTTTCCTAAAGTTATAGAATTATTAAAAGAAAATGATGCCGAGGATATTAAAATAATTGCAGGTGGCATCATTCCAGATCAAGAGATTCCAAAATGGAAAGAAATAGGAATTGATGCTATTTTTGGACCGGGGACATCTACTATAGATATTATTGACTATATCAATAGGTCTGTAAAGTGAAACCAAAGGATTTAATTCGTAAACTAAAACAAGGTGACGTAAGAGCCGTAGCAAGATTGCTAACACTAATTGAAAATGAGGATAAGGCTGTAGAATCTATTTTAAAAAATATATGGCCCTTAACAGGCAATTCATATATTATTGGAATCACCGGTCCACCAGGAGCAGGAAAATCTACACTAGTCGATCTTTTAGCAAAGACAGCTATTGAAAATAACCTCAAAATCGGAATCCTAGCAGTAGATCCAACTAGTCCATTCTCAGGTGGTGCAGTTCTTGGCGATCGTTTAAGGATGAATAGTGCGCAAAAATCAGGGATTTTCATTCGTTCTGTTGCCAGTCGTGGACATTTAGGAGGACTAACTGCAACAACTCGATTTATGATCAATGGTTTGGAAATGCTAGGAAATGATATTACTTTAGTAGAAACTGTCGGAGCTGGACAAGGTGATGTTGAAATTGTCAAAGTAGCAGATACAACAATCGTAGTAGAAGTTCCAGGACTTGGTGATGAAGTTCAAGCACAGAAGGCCGGGATTTTAGAAATAGGAGACATTTTACTTGTAAACAAAGGCGATAGACCTGGTGCAGATAGGCTTGCCAAAGAATTGAAAATGATGCTCAGCTTGGGTGAGCATAAGGAATGGACACCTCCAATAATCACAACTACTGCAACTAAAGAATTGGGAATAGAAGAACTATGGAATCAAATTAATAATCATAAAAAATACTTGGAAAATAAAGAAATTGATGAAATCAGATTAAGCAAGATTAAATATGATTTGGAAAATCAATTAAGTCAATATTTATTTACTCGAAAAATGATTCAGATAGGTGAAAATGAAATTCAGAATATGGCTGAAAAAATATTTAATCGAGAGATAGATCCATTTACAGCTATTGAAGAAATGATCAAACAATAAGTATTAAATCTGGCAAATATGGGACATCTAATGGAATCAGAAAAAGAGGAAATCGAAAAGTACTTGAAAAAAAGCTCAATTAAGACTGAATTGGATAGTGAAAATAAACCAGAATTAATGACAAATATTGAGGCGTTTGAGCAAGGAAAATTTCCCGGAAATCTCGCTGAAAAATTTGAAGCACCTCCAACCCTAAATTCTGAATCAATAATTGGTAAGATTGAACTTGAGCATAAAAAAATGTTAGAAGAGAGACCGACTCCCGAACTTTTGGAAAGTGCAAAATTAATTGGTAATTTAGAGGATTTGCGATCACCTGCAATGGGTAAACTTTATGAAGAAAAAAGACTAAACGCAAATGAAAAGATAAACAAAATTGACAATACTGAATAAATTGCATTGGGCACGTGGCCTAGCCAGGAATGGCGGCTGCCTCCTAAGCAGCAGGTCGAGGGTTCGAATCCCTCCGTGCCCGCCAGATAATTAAAAAAGAAACTATTATATACTGGTTGAAGGAGCAAAATACATGGTAAACCCAAAGAAGTTAAGGAAAAATCATGGTTTCACTAACGGTAATGGACTAACTAACGGTAATGGACTAACTAACGGTAATGGATTAACTAACGGTAATGGACT
>JAAZXG010000003.1:79775-80015 GCA_014240255.1 Methanobacteriota archaeon | reverse complement strand
TGCCAAGATTAATTGGTTTAGGGCGAACGCAGGCCTTATTTTTTGGCGGAAAAACATTAGATTCAGCTTAGATGTTAGAATGGGGACTAGTTCACGAAATTGTCGAAGATGAATATTTAAAAGAAAAAAGTCTTGAATGGGCAAAAAAACTGTCAAAAGGCCCAATTAGTGCAATAGCTGAAACAAAACAACTATTGATTGACTCTGATACGCTATCACTAGAAGAAGAATTACAAATAG
>JAAZXG010000003.1:0-79765 GCA_014240255.1 Methanobacteriota archaeon | reverse complement strand
GGAGGTCGGAAATGGTCCTGGAGATTTGCTACTAGTAGAAATAGTCAGAATTCACATTGACGACGACATTCTAGATGAAAGAGGGAGACCGGATGCATCTAAACTTGATCCATTAGCAAGACTCGGAGGAAGGCAATACGCTTCCCTAACTGAGGCTTGGGAAATTATTAAACCAGATTAAATGGCGGGCTCGGGGGGATTTGAACCCCCGGATCTGGGTTCGAAGCCCAGCAGGTTTCCAAGCTACCTCACGAGCCCACGACTCTGCAAAGAGAGGGGGATTTTAGCTTTCTTTCAATAAATTAATTAATGACTCAGCATTAGATATTTCAATAATTGCTAATATTCTTTCATTATCTAAATTTTCTCTAAACTTTGAAACCATGTAATTTACACGTGAAGTTTCAAGATTATTGAAACCAGATAATTGTCTAATGGAATTTTCCATATTCATGGCAATTTCTTCAGGTGTGTTACCCTCTATGCCTGATTTAACCATGGATTTTTCTAAGCGACCTCGTTTGAATAGCTGCCATGTCGAGATATTTTTAGTATATTCATCAGTATAAGTCTCTTCATCCATGTCTAAACCAAGTATAGGTATATTCTTCAAATCAGCAATCTTTATTGTATTAGTAAACGAAGGTGGAGGAAGTCTAATCGAATTGTTACCCAATAATTTTCGTAAGCTTAGTCCATAAATTTCATCCCATCCTGATAAGTCATATGGTTCGCCATCCCAATTCCTTATACCTTCTATTTCACCTTCGGAAAGGCCCAATACTATCAAACTCGGATCAAATGAATCTATTTCTTTTTCAACAACTTTAGCCTCGGAAACTAAACCTTTGACAGTTGATAAAACACGGACTTGCGTACTTCCGATTTCTATGGATTGGGATTTCATCGACATTTGTGAAAGAATAGGGCACTAAAAACTAAGAGGTTTACATTTATGATGCTCAAAACATCCTTTACAAAGAATTTTTGAACACGATTTACAATTATTTGTTGCTAGATTACCACATTTTTGGCAATTACCAGCAATCACTCACTACCTTCCCAACGTGAGAAAATATCGGAATCATAACCCAATAAATCTAGAACACGACCAACAATAAAATTAATATTATCATCTAAGGTTTTAGGTTTGTTATAAAATGCTGGAGAGGCAGGTGCAATAATTGCTCCGGCATTAGATAATTTAGCCATATTATTTATGTAAATCGAACTCAACGGAGTCTCTCTAGGAACTAAAATCAGTTGACGCCTTTCCTTAAGCATGACTAATGCAGCACGAGTTACCAAATTGTCAGAAATACCTGCAGCTAATTTACCAAGTGTGGTTCCTGAACAAGGAACAATGGCCATTGCTTTGGCTTTGAACGAACCAGAAGATATACTGGCTGCAAGATTGTCATTATCATGAACTACATCTGCTAAAGCTAAAACCTCTTCCCATGAACGCCCATCACCTTCATGTTTGTTAACTAATTCTGCTGATGGACTGCAAGTTAGGTGTACTTCAACGTCAAATTCTTTGAGTATCTCTAAAAGACGAACACCGTAAGGAATTCCGGAAGCTCCAGTAATGCCTACCACTAAACGATCCATAATCTAATGCAAACTTCGGAGACTTATAACTTTTGCTTTGATAAATACTGCTTTATCAACAGATAAGCGTATAAGTGCATACTTTTCCAATAGATTATGGAAAACCGTTTTACTGCACCGGGAAAAATAATTCTTTTTGGAGAACATGCAGTAGTGTATGGAAAACCGGCAATAGCAATTCCAGTCTCAGGAATGCGAGCAAGTGCATGGAGTGAACCTAATAAAAGTGGATTAACTATAAATGCATTAGATCTTAAGGAAAAATTCGATTTGAAAAATAGTAGTAACCAATTCAGCATCTTAGCTCAAACTCTCTTATCTCAAAATAAACAAAAAGAACCCAATCTTACTATTAATCTATCTTCAGAACTACCTCAAGGCTCGGGAATGGGAAGTAGTGCTGCAACTGCAACTGCAGTTTGTAAAGCACTATCCAATCACTTAGGTGTTGACCTAGATGCAAATCAAGTTTCAGAGCTTGTTTTTAATGCGGAAAAAATAGTCCATGGAAGGCCCAGTGGAATTGATAATACTGTTGTAGCCTATGAAATGCCAGTCTATTTTGTTAAGGGGGAAAAACCGAAAACCTTTACACCTGGTAAAAAATTTTACCTAGTTATTGGAGATACGGGCATAGAAGCTTCAACAAAAGAAACGGTACAAAATGTCAGAAATGCTTGGGAAAAAGAACCCAGATTAATGGAAGGATATTTTAATGAAATTAGTATAGCAACTGAAAAAGGAAAAATCGCAATTGAACAAGGGAAAACTGAATTAGTTGGAGAAATTATGGATAAGAATCACGAATTATTAAATTCAATTGGTGTAGGTCATAAAAAATTAAATGAACTTATCGATATTGCAACCAAAGCTGGAGCATTAGGTGCAAAATTAACTGGCGGTGGCGGTGGCGGAAATATGGTTGCTTTAGCTAAAAATATAGATGAACAACAACACATACATGATAAAATAACGGAAGCCGGATATAGGGCCTATCAGACTTCATTTGGAGAGCAAAGATGAACCTCAAAGAATTTGTAGATTTATTAGAAAAAAAAGGTAAACTAAAACGAATTACTAAAGAAGTGGATCCAATCTATGAAGTGGCTGCACTTATGGATGAAGCTGGTGACAATCCATTATATCTTGAAAATGTAAAAGGTAGTCTACTTCCTTGTATTACAAATATTTGCTCAAGTAGAGAATTAGTAGCACTAGCTCTAGAATGCACACCTAATGAAATTATTTCAAAAATATCTAATGCAATTAACAATCTTAAAGAACCAAAAATAAAACAAGTTCAAGAATACAAGGAAATTGAAGCATCATTAGAAAATTTACCTATTTTAACCCATCAAACAACTGATGGTGGACCATATATTGCTTCAGCAATGGCCGTTGCTCACGATCCAGAATTTGGTAGAAATATATCATTTCATAGAGCAATGAAAATTGATAGTAATCATATGGTTATGAGAATTCTAGATAGACATCTAAAAGAATACATGGACAGAGGACTCAAAGAATTTGCTTTTTGCAATGGAGTATCAGTCCCAGTCCTATTGGGTTCTGCAACGTCATTTGAAATTGAAAGTGATGAAATGGCTGTTGCTAATGCCTTAGCAGACTCGCCCGTTATTGAAATTGGAGGACATCTGGTTCCTGAGTCAGAAGTTGTTATGATATGTGAATTTACGGGTAAATTACATGATGAAGGATCGTTCCTAGATTTAACTGAAACACCAGATATTATTCGTAAAGGACCAGTCATTAAAATTAAGAAAATATTTGTAAGAGATGATTCAATATTTCATGCATTATTGCCCAGTGGTCCGGAACATAAAGTTCTCATGGGAATGCCACGTGAACCAACCATCTATAATGCAGTCGATAAAGTAGTAGATTGCCATGATGTTTTCATGACACACGGAGGTGGTTCATGGTTGCATGGAATAGTCGCAATCAATAAAAAAAATGAGAATGATGGGATGAAAGCGATTGAAGCTGCTTTTGGTGGACACGCATCTATGAAACATGTATGGATTGTTGATCCAGATATTGATATTACAAATCCACAGTCTGTAGAGTGGGCTATGGCTACACGTTTTCAAGGAAACAAAAATCTAATAGTAAAAACAGGAGTTAAAGGATCCTCTTTGGATCCAAGTTCAAATCCTGAAACTAGAGAGACTGTAAAAGTTGGATTTGATTGTACTATTCCTTTAGATAGAGAAAAAGCTGATTTTATGAAACCGAAACCTGGAATGAAAGTTAAATTGGAAGATTATTTAGATTAATGAAATTAACACCAGAACAAGAGCGAATTCTTGAAGGAAAAGAAGGAGCGACAAAGCAAAAAGCTATTCGACTTTTAATCGATTTAGGAGAAGCTGCAGGGGCTAAAAGATTAGTATCTGTTGTTTCAGCTCACGTTTCTGGAGTTTCACCTTTGACTGGAGGCGATGGATTGATTAAATTTTTAAAAGATTTAACTGCAGGTGGAAAATCTGAAACTGCTGTAGAAACTACATTAAATTCAGCTGGTTGTGATAGAACAAAATTTGAAGAAATGGACATACCAGTAAAGGATTACGTAAAAAAACAACAAACTATTTTAGACGCATATGAAAACTTAGGAATCAATTTAACTTTATCGTGTACTCCTTATGATAATCTGAATGTTGAAGGAAATGCCTCATGGGCTGAATCTAATGCAGTCTGTTTTGCTAATTCATATACTAAATTAAGGACAAATCGAGAATCCGGCTTATCTGCAATTGCAACGTCAATTTGTGGTTTTACGCCTGAATATGGGCTTCTCTTTGATGAAAATCGCATTCCAAATCTGAAAGTAACGGTCAATTGTGAATTAGATGAGCCTGTTGATTATTCTATTTTAGGAGATTGGATTGGTAAACAAATTCAACCAAAATGGAAAATTGAATATGGGCCCATCCCTCATATATTTGGAATTAAATCACTAAATTCTGAGTGTAGAAAAGCTTTGACGGCGGCGGCGGCAAACTATGGAAGCCCTATGCTTTTCGTGGATGGTTTTACAGAAAATCCAAAAAAAACGAATTTAAATGCTGAACTTATCTTTACTAAATCAGATTTGGAAAAAAGGTATTCAGAATTGGCCCCTAAAGAAATTGTAGATTTGATTACGATTGGATGTCCTCAAGCTTCATATGAAGAAGTTCAAAGAACTGCGGAATTGCTTAATGGAAAACAAATACCTAAAGGCCGTTTATGGTTGTTTACCTCATCGGATAATTTTGAGAGAGCTAACAAAAAAGGGTTCATTAAAATGGTAGAAGATGCAGGAGGGCTTGTATTACGGGAAACATGTCCGGAAGTAGTACACTATAATCATTCAAAGATTAAACATATATTAACAAATTCTATGAAAGCTGAACACTACTTGAAATCGGGCCTTAATTCAATTAATACTTCAGTCATGAAATTATCAGATTGTGTCGAACACGCCATTAGTCCAAAATTAGTAACCAATAAACAAAGTCTATCCAAAGATAAAAAAATAGCAAAACACTTAGTATCTGAAAAAACCAAACAAATCGGCGATATAACGATTAATGGAAAAGGATTGAAATCTCAAAACAAGTGGAATGTGAAAGGTGAAGCTCTAGTTACTGATGTACCAATTACATTTTTAGGGTTTGTGAATAGAAATACTGGAGTAATCGAAGAAGAAGGCCATCCACTAAATGGTCAATCCATGGCTAAGAAAATTTTGATTTTTCCAAAGGGAAGTGGATCCACAGTGGCCCCATATGTACTACTAGGTCTTTTTTACAATGGTAATGGCCCCATGGCGATAATTAATACTGATTTAGATCAACAAACGATTCCTGCATGCAGTCTTCTTGGAGTGCCATACGCACATTCATTTGATGATAACCCATGTCAAACTGTAAATAATGGAGATAAAATTAAACTTAAATTGAAAAATGGAAAAGTTAAGCTAGAAACTTTGAGTAGAGCATAGATGAATATTTACACCAGTATTACTGGATTACTTGCTATTATCATAATAGTCTATTTTGCTATGATTAATACCATATATTTTTTAGCACCTACTAAAAAAATGGAAACCTTTCCAAAAAAATGTCATATGTCTACAAAATGCACTAGAGTTGCAGAAAGCAATACACGCGGATATGGATTAAAACCCATTAAATTAAAAAACAATATCTCTGAAATACAGGGGAAAATTAAAAATATTATAGAAAAAAAACCTCGTATGACTATTATAAATGAAAATGAAGGATTTATTCATTGTGTAGATATTACTCCTTTTTTTAGATTTTATGATGATTTGGCTATTCGAATATTTGAATCTGAAGGATTAACTAATGTTTGGCTTCAAAGTCAATCGAGATTAGGAATTTATGATTTATACGTTAATGAAAAACGCATACAGGATTTACACAAACAAATAGTTAACCTAGAATAATCATTTTTTAACTCTAGACATTAAGCGTACTTTACGATTTTTTCTCCATGATTCTATTCTCTTTCTAAAACCGGTTTTTGTTTTTTCAGTAAAATTCTTTAATCGAACTGTTAATTTCTTAGATTTCCAATGTTCTTCACATTCTTCAGATAATTGTGATATTTGATCCATAATCTGATCTGTGAATTCACGTAAATTTTCATGATTAATTTCAGATTTATCAAAATACATAGGATCTCCGAACTTATAGTAAAATTTCCGCCATGGTCTAGGAATCTTCTTGGTAACGGGCCAAACATCATCGGTTTGTCGAATTGCCACTGGAACAACTGCAGCACCCGTTGCTGCTGCAAGACGAGCGACGCCTGTTTTACCATCGCCAATTGATCCATCACGCGAGCGTGTTCCTTCTGGAAATATGCCAATGGCACCTCCCTGATTTAGAACTTCGACAGCATTCTCCATCCCCTCCAAAGCACCTGAGTCTCTATCTACTGGAATTACACCAACCTGTTTGAATACTAGGCGACGAATTGCGCCATCAAAATGTTCTTTTTTGGACATGTAAGAAACCGGCCTTTTGGTTGCAGTCATTATGAAAGCAGGATCTATGTGTGAAAGGTGATTGGCAGCTATAATCAAAGGACCATCTACTGGAATCTTGTCTCTATCAAGATATCTTGGCCTAAACATTATTCTAAGGAAAGTACCCAAAGTAAGATTAGTTGTCCGATAGGACAGTGGAGCTTTACTTCCCATTATCACCTAACGAGAAGCGATAATATATCTTTAGTTCAATAAAATTAAATTAAAGACTGTTCTTCAAGAATTACGGTCTGAACATGAGGTACACTATTGAGGCCATCTTCAACTTCAGTAGCAAAACCGTCTCTATCAATACCTATTATTGCAATCATAATAGCATTAAGGCCAAATGCAAATGGTTTGACCTCGTGCGCACCTAAGGTACCATCCTCTGGGAGGACTTCAGCAATTTTCGCTAGTATAGCATCTGTGTCCGAATCTGGGGATTCGGGCATAATTCGATATTTTAAGGCAACTTCACCCATGAAGAGTAAGTTTTCAAGGGGTGTTTATTTAATTTGGGCAGGACTACAAAAAATATTAATAACACCGTTGACAGGTATTATATATGGCGATAGATGAAGATTATCACTCGACCTTCGAGCAAGTAGATACTTATGATGGGGAAAGTCAGCCTATTCAAATATGGGCAAAAAATCAAGAATCCTATTCTGGAATTGGAACTGATAAATTAGGAATATGGGGAACTATAGTCGGCGTAGATTTTGATCTTTGTGTAGCTGATGGAGCTTGTATTGATGCATGTCCTGTAGAAGTCTTTGAATGGATAGATACGCCTAATTCTTCAGCTTCAGATAAGAAAGCGATAATGATACGTGAAGATGAATGTATTATTTGTAGGGCATGTGAATCGGTTTGTCCAGTCGAAGCAGTTCTTATTACTGAAGACTAAATCTCATTTCCATGGAAGAACCTGAATTACGTGTTGGTGGATGGGAAAAAAAGAGAGGCAGACGATTATTCAGACGTTTTCTTAGCTTAATTTTGATAACTGCTCTTGGAGCATTGATTCTAGGTCCTAGCGTGGTAGAATATCGCCCAGCATATGTTTCCTCAGAATCACTGTATTTCCCAACTACATGGAATGGTCCTTTTGATACTGAATATTACAAAGAATTTAACGGTCATTTAAAAATATCAAGTATTAGTTATGAAGCCTCAGATGGTAAGTCTGGAAAATTAACTGTAATTTCAATATCATCCTTAATTGACTTAGAAAATCTAAATATGCAATCCATGGTTGTAGAGAAAGTTGAATCACAAGCCAGAAAAGAAGGTTTAGAATTAGAAAATGGAAAGATTATCAATGAGATATTGAATGTGAACGAGGTGCAGGTCTCTAATAACGCATATCAATGGGATGCGAATATAACTGAATCGGCTAATTTCTTTTTAGATAACGGAATAGGTAGTGAAATATTAGTAAAAGTATACTTTTGGACAATTGAAGGCCAGATTAAACAAAATGGACCTAAAATAGAACAATTACAATCCCAAACAATAATATGTATTGCCTTTGGCATTAATCTTAATACCATAGAACAGGCAACTGAAATGATAGGAAATGTGAAAATATAAATGCTATTTTGTCCCGAATGTAAAGCGATAATGTATCCTGATGGTGACAAATTAAAATGCAAACGATGTGGACACAGTCAAGGTAAAGGAAAACCACAAATTACTAGTAGAGAAAGAGAAGAAAAAGAAATGGTTGTAACTGAAGGTGTAGAAGGGACATTACCTAAAACAAAGATTATCTGTCCAAAATGTAAACACAATGAAGCTACCTACTATCTTAGACAGACGAGGGCTGCTGATGAGCCAACAACTCGTTTCTATCAATGTACTGGTTGTAAAAATCGTTGGCGAGAATACTAAACTAAACGCCCATTTGATTCTAATATTTTGTCTTTGAGAAAGGAAAAAATTTCATCTTTAAGTTCTGCAGATTTAGTATTATCTTGAGAATGACATATTAATTCTAAAACATTACGCATTGAATCCTCTCCACCAGTAGTTCTTACAAATATCATTGACAGATATTGTGAATCGTCTAGATTATCTTTGCCGGAATGATAAAGAATCGAACGCATCTCGTCTATTTTAGAATCACATAAGAATAATCCAGGTAAATCCTTTGATATGGTCGTAATTTTCTTAATGGATAAACCTTCTATTTTTATAGAAGAATGTGAAGTATAATCTTTGTACTTCAATCGTAACGAATCATGATCATTAGGTTCTATTTCAAGCGGTTCGACATAACATCCCAAAAAATTAGTCTCAATCTCGCCCAAACTAACTGTATGTTGTCTTCCAACGGCATCTAAATATTGTAAAACCATCCGAACACGAGTAAATATCCGATTTACGGGATTAAACTGAAAGCTCGGAGAAACTGTTTCTCCCGATTCTAAATGATTTAGACGAATAACGCCTGATGGGGGATCTGCAAGGCTAATTCCAGAGCCATTCAATTTAATACGTAAAAAAATATCCTCAACCTTTTCATTGGAACTATTTTTTAAAGTTAAACTAAGATTTACTTTACCTTTCGAAGAAAAATTAGAACTCATTAATACTAAATGATTTTGCTTAGAAGTATAATCTACAAATGCAATATGATTGTCTATTTTATCATTAATTAAATCAATCTTTGATAATCGTATATCTGAACTTTTAATATATATAGATAAAAAATCCTGCGGTTCTGAATTCAATTCTCCGGATCGTAACCAATTCATAATTAATTCTTTAACCTTGGCTTCTAATGAAATAATATCCTTATCATAGCTTTCTGAAAGATTTTCTAAATTAACAATCTCTTCAGAAATGCTTTTTTGGGATTCTTTCAATGAAATAAGTGAATTATCAGAATTGGAATCGACTTCGGACTTCACTTCAAATCTCTTCAATTTATTAAGGAGATTCTTAGCTCTTTTCAGAGATTTATCCAAAAAAGTTGTATCATGCAAATCTCGATGAAAGGAGTAATAAGGATAAAGAATTGGAATCATATCATCAGTATGAGCCCCTTCCAAACCTAATTTATTCATAAACAAAGGTAGATTGTCTAAATAACTAACATGCCGCTGATGTAAAGAAGTTAAATGTTGATTGGCCCCATCTACTAATTGGAATGATTCCTTTAATAAATCAAAATTACCCGATTTTAATGATTGGGCATTCTCGATATCTTGCGTGATTTTAACGAGATTTTTTTCATAAATAGACACCTTATCAAATAACAACTCTGCGTCTTTAAGGACTGAATTAATTCGAATGCGTAAAAAACCCTCATTTTGAAACCAATGAATCTTATTTTCAGAAGCAAGTATCACATCTCCACCATTCTCTGAAAATATAAAATCTATGATTTTTTCACGAGCTTGATAAGACCAAGATTGTTCGCCGTTATTATCTAATATATGGAATACTTTATTTGAATAAATACCAACCATTTCGCCAGATTCAATTACTGTTGAACCGGCCAAATCTTCTCTAGAATGATATTCCCATATTTGGCTACCATTCCGATCCTGACACACAATATTCTTAGAACTCTCAAGAAAGGTGTACTTTAATCCATTATTTGAAAATGAGATATTATTAACAACAACTTGCTCTTTTATCCACAGCTCAACTCCTGAATAAGAAAATGCAGAAATACCATTAGATGATACGGCTAAGAAATACTCTGATGAACAAACAATTTCTGAATAATCTGTTTTATGACTTATATTTAGAAAATTATCATTCTCTTCGACCATAAATAAACCTTCATCATTACAAATGATTAATTGTTTTTTTTCAGATAGAGACATTTCAGATATTGGAGAACGTAAGGAAATATCGCGCTCAACTTCTCCAAACTGATTAAGATAATATAATTTATTTTGATTCGCTAAAATAATAGAATTGCCATTCTTACTGATACCTATTTTACTATTATGACTTAGATTTTCATATTTCCAATTTAATTTACCCCAAAAATCATAACAAATTAGGCTGTCTACTGTTCTAACAAAAATACTATTAGTAAAATCCACTAAATGTATTTCCTTTCCTCCATCTAATGGAATTTCTTCGACGAGTTCACGATTGTTAAAGATACTAACACCTGTATGTGACAGTACTGAAACTGTATCTCCTTCACGGCTACCTGATAAGCCTATCACAATTCCATCTATTGGTTGACGTGCCAAAAGTTTTACAGGCTTCCATGAATCTTTTTTTATTGATGTACTGCGTAACATTCTTCTATCATTTCACTCCGAACCAATGCCTTATGACTATCCCTAAATAAGAACAAATGTTGGAGCCACCGGAGGGATTTGAACCCTCGGCCTGCTGATTACAAGTCAGCCGCTCAACCGGGCTAAGCTACGGTGGCTTACACCCCTTTCAAGGCTGCTAAAGAAAAAGATTTACCCTCTGTTCTATTAATAGTTGTAAAAAACATTGATGTGAATGACGAACAGTATATATACAGGCCGCTTGTGCGAGCATCCCTGATTTTACAGGAAGGAGAATCACAAGTGGCAAAAGGACTTTACACCGCGACAAAACAGCGTAATAATCGCCAACAACAGAGATGGAATGACCGATACTATCGTAAGAGAGTTATGAAGCTTAAAGAAAAAGCGGACCCTCTTCAAGGTGCACCACAAGCTAAAGGAATTGTTGTTGAGAAAGTAGGTGTTGAAGCAAAACAGCCTAATTCAGGAATACGTAAATGTGTAAGAGTCCAATTAATTAAGAATGGAAGGCAAGTTACTGCATTAGCTCCAGGAAATTTAGCAATTAGTTTTATAGATGAACACGACGAAGTCGTAATCGAAGGTGTCGGAGGTCGCATGGGTAGATCATATGGAGATTTATCTGGTGTCCGTTATAGAGTTGCAAAGGTAAATAATGTATCTTTGAAAGAAATGGTTCGTGGAAGGAAAGAAAAACCAATTAGGTAATTATGTCAGAAGTTGAAGAAAATACTGTTGAAGAAGAAACAAAGGTTTCCGAACCTGATATGCCAGTAGTTCCATTATTTGGTAAGTGGGATTTGACTGAAGTTGTTATTGATGATACAACTCTTGAGAAATATATTAATTTGGACGCATTTCAAATACCTCATACTGGTGGTAGACACTCCAAGAAAAGATTTGGACGAAGAGACCTAACTGTTATTGAAAGATTCATAAATAACTTGATGAGATCTGAAAAATATACTGGAAAAAAAGCACAAGCTTACAATGTTATGAAAAATGCCTTTGATATTATAAATTCTAAGAAAAAAACAAATCCTGCTCAAATAATGGTTCGAGCTCTAGAAAACTCAGCTCCAAGAGCTGCAGTCGTATCTCTTAGATACGGGGGAATTAGAGTCTATAGTGGAGTTGACGTTTCTCCAACAAGGAGAGTAGATACTGCAATCAGAAACCTCTGCATTGGTGCTCTTCAATCATCTCAAAAACAGCGTTCAATCGAGAAATCATTATCTCGAGAATTAATGCTAGCATCTGAAGGCAATCCTGATTCTTATGCCGTAGGTAAGAAAGAAGAATTAGAACGTCAAGCAGAAGCTGCACACAACTAAAGTGATTAAAAAATGGGCCGTAAAGAAGACAATATAAAGCGTGCAACCGCTTTATTTACAAAGCTAGAATATATAAGAAACATAGGTACTGCCGCACATATTGACCATGGGAAGACTACTCTTTCAGATAATCTGATTTTTGGAGCGGGAATGATGTCTGAAGATTTAGCAGGTAAGCAATTAATGTTAGATTTTGATGAACAAGAATCTGCAAGAGGAATTACAATTAACGCAGCTAATGCATCAATGGTTCACGAACATAAAGGAAACGATTATTTAATTAATTTAATAGATACACCAGGACATGTAGACTTTGGTGGAGACGTTACCAGAGCTATGCGAGCTTTAGATGGTGTAATTATTGTTGTATGTGCAGTAGAAGGCATAATGCCCCAGACTGAAACTGTTATCAGACAAGCACTTAAAGAAAAAGTTAAACCAGTTTTATTCATAAACAAAGTTGATCGTTTGATTGCTGAATTACAAGTTACACCAGAAGACATGATGCAACGATTCGGGAAAATAATTACTGAAGTTAATAAATTAATAGTAAGAATGGTTCCTGATGAATTTAAGAAAGATTGGATGGTAGATGCTCAAGCTGGAACTGTAGCTTTTGGTTCAGCTTACCATAACTGGGCTACTTCACTTCCATTCATGGCTAAAAAGAATGTTAATTTCAAACAAATATATGAATTCATGGAAAAAGAACAAAAAAGAGAACTAGCCAAAGCAGCTCCTTTACATGAAGTTTTATTAGATATGATTGTTGAAAAATTACCTTCGGCAGATACAGCTCAGAAATATAGAATTCCGCATATCTGGAGAGGGGAATCTGAAGAAGAAATTGGTCAATCTATGGTAAATGCTAAAGCTGATGGTGATTCGGCATTTATGGTTACTAAAGTAGTTTTAGACCCTCATGCTGGTGAAATTGCAGTTGGACGTCTATTTTCTGGAACGATTAAGAAAGGTGACCAAATGTATGTTGCAGGAATGCCAAATGCCAATAGAGTACAATCTGTGGGCATGTTCGTTGGTGGCGACCGCATTGCCACTGAAATTGTAACTGCTGGAAATATTATTGCTGTTTCAGGGTTAAGAGATGCACAATCAGGTTCAACTATTTCTTCAAATAAAGAAATGACTCCATTTGAACGAATTGTCCATAATTCTGATCCTGTGGTAACTACTGCTATTGAAGCAAAACATACCAAAGATTTGCCTAAACTAGTAGAAGTTCTTCGTGCTGTTGCCAAATCTGATCCATCTATCCAAATTGATAGTAATCTAGAAACTGGAGAACATTTAATGTCAGGAATGGGTGAATTACATTTAGAAATTACTGAATATAGAATTAAAAATGAACATGGTGTAGAAATAACTACATCACCACCTATTGTGGTTTATCGTGAAACTGTAGCTATGGCATCTCCTGGAGACTTTGAAGGTAAATCTCCTAATAAACACAATAGATACTATATCACAGTTGAACCATTAGAAGACGATATTCGAGAAGCTATTGTAGATGGAACTATTCCTTCTGGGAATATTAAGAAAGCAAAAGATGTGGCCAGACAACTAATTGATATGGGCTGGACTAAAGTTCATGGAAGAGGTGTTCTTTGTATCGAAAATGGATGTGTATTCATTGATGCTACAAAAGGTATTCAAAATTTATTTGAAACCAGGGAATTACTAATTGAAGCTTTCAATGAAGTCGTAAAAAGAGGGCCGCGAGCTAACGAAAAAATGATGGGAGTAAAAATCATCTTGAATGATGCTAAACTGCATGAAGATGCAATTCACAGAGGACCTGCACAAACAATACCAGCTGTCAGAAATGCAATTAATGGTGCATTAGTTTCTGCTGGTGTGGCTTTATTAGAACCGAAACAAAAAGTTTACATTAATGTCCCTCAAGAGTTAATGGGTTCTGTTACTGGGGAAATGTCTCAAAGGCGTGCTGAAATCGCAGGTATGGAAACCGAAGGAGATATGGCTGTAATTACGGCAAAAGCCCCTGTTAAGGAAATGTTTGGATTTGCAAGCGAAATTCGATCGGCAACAGGCGGAAGAGCTCTTTGGAGTACTGAATTCGCAGGTTATGAAACATTACCAAGAGAATTACTTGATGGAATTACTGAAGACATACGAAAGCGTAAAGGCTTGAAGGCAGAAATGCCAAGACCTGAAAATTACTCTTAGATTAATCGTTCTTGCTTTGGACTGGCCTAAATGGGTGAACCCATGCTGCCAAATTTCTAGGACTTCTAGTTTGTATCCATAATTTTCCATTACCGTGATATCTGCAGATCAATTGATCACCAAATAGAAAACTGCGTATCGTTCGTCCCGAACGCGCTATACTGTAATCTAAAGAACTCTCCCAAGCTACAGCATATCCATTGTCTACTGTGTATGAACCATTAACTTCAACTTCTTGGATATCTCCGTATGAACCAAAGAATAGAAGGCCAGTTCCACTCACCCTTAGACCAAGCATGCCTTCAGCAAAAGTACCCATGAAACCTTCCCAACTTGCACTCGTTTCAATGTTTCCAAGGTGACAAAGATAGGCTCCTCTTTCCATGTAAATGGTTTCATCATTTAACTCTTTGACAACTATATCTCCCGAGTAACCTGGTGCAATACCAATTTTTCCAGGGCCTCCCTCTGCAGTATAAGTATTAAGGAAAAAACTTTCACCACCCATTCTTCTTTTAAGTCCTGCAAATAATCCACCCTTCATTTCCGTCTTAGGTTTAACTGTAGTATCCATCCAAGCCATTGAACCTGGCTCTACAATCACCGATTCGCCCTCATTAAGAATCATTTCTAAAAGTGAATATGAGGGAGCTGAAATTATGTCGTATTTCATTAGCTCTCCCTCGGTGGTAATAATGCTCCTAATGCTCCACCCAATCTTCCAGGATCATGTGATTGAACAAAAATCTTACCATTACCTCTAAATTTCATAACCAAACCTTCACCAGACATCATTGAAGATATCCAACCGCTTCCGGCCTTTCCTATAGTATACTCTAATCCTTCGGTAAATGCTATCAAATGTCCGTTGTCTATAGTTATACCATCTCTAACTTCAACTTCACTTATGCGGCCAAAACCATTCACCAATAACTCACCTTCACCTGAAGCCTTAACAAAAACTAAACCTTCACCACTAAATCCTCCCTTCAAAAGACCTTGATATTGAGTGTCTAATTCAATACTTCCTGACGATCCCAAATAACTTCCACCTGAACATATCCAAGTTTCATTACCAACAGTTATCTTACGTACTTCACCTTGATGTGTTGGAGCTAGGCCCACTTCTCCTGATTGATTATCATTAGTCATATATGAAGATAAAAAGAATGATTCACCTGCAAACATTGATTTTATGCCGGCCTTTAAAGCACCCCACATCCCTTCATTTTGCTTTTTACGAGACTCTACATCAATACCCATATTGGGAGAAGCCCGATACATTGCTCCAGCTTCTGACACAAATTTTTCACCTGGTTCTAGCTTAACTACTGCTGAACCAAAAGCTCCTTCACTATCTATTTTTATTTTCATATTAACCTCGGAGTAAGCCAAGAAGCAACACCTTCAATTGTTCTTGTTTGTAAATATATTTTACCTACGCCACTAAATGTCATTACAAGTCCTTCTCCTGATAACATTGTTGATTTCCAATTACCCATACCTGAAATCTTATAATTTAAAGAAGGTTCAAAAGCCACTACATGCCCTGTATCTACTATGAATTCTCCATTAATTTCCTTCTCAACAATACCGCCAAAAGAATTAAAGAATAAATCACCATCTCCTGAAACTTCAAGTAAAAAGGCCCCTTCGCCTGAAAAAAGCGCTTTCAAACCTCCAAACTTAGCTTTTATATTTACTCCGGGTGTGCATGCCAAAAAAGAACCGGCCATTATATTTATGCTATTATTAGATAATTGATAATGTTGAACGGAACCGGGACTTGATGGTGCGAAAGTTAGTTGTCCACCATTTTGATGTGAATATTTTCCTAGGAAAAAATTTTCGCCACCAAACATCTTTCTAAACATTGCTGAAAAAAAACCACCTTGCCTTTGAAAACTTGAATTGAGATTAGAAGACATTCTAGACATTGCACCCGGCTCAATTAGAATAGTCTCATTAGGACCTAAATCTACATCAACTTCACCATAAGCGGGATTACCCTTTATGTCAAACTTCATAAAAAATTAATATAAATATCATTATATAAGTTAAACTTATGAACAATATATTGCAAATTTAAGGCGAATCCTTTATTTACCCCCTATCCTGCCGACACATCCATCCCATGGAGGGAAATAATAATGGCTCAAAAACAACACTTGAATGTAGTATTCATCGGTCACGTCGACCACGGTAAGTCAACAACAGTAGGTAGAGTACTTTTGGAAGGCGGTGCAATTGAACAGCACTTGATTGATAAATACAGGAAAGAAGCTGAAGAACGTGGAAAAGCTGGTTTCGAATTAGCTTACGTTATGGACAATCTCAAAGAAGAGAGAGAACGTGGTGTAACCATAGATGTTGCTCACAAAGAATTCAAAACTGATACAAAACATTTCACGATCATAGATGCACCAGGACACAGAGATTTTGTAAAAAATATGATTACTGGAACTTCACAAGCAGATGCTGCCGTTCTAGTTGTAGCTGCTGATGACGGTATTGCTGCACAAACTAAAGAACATTTATGGCTCTCAAAAGTTATGGGTATTGAACAGATGATTGTTTCTGTTAATAAAATGGATATAACCAAACCAGCCTATAGTGAAAGCCGTTTCAAAGAAGTTGTAGATGAAGTAAAGAAAATGCTAGCAATGGTTGGATTCAGAGATGAACAAGTTAACATTATTCCTGCATCAGGTTGGAAAGCTGATAACATTAAAGATAAAGGAGAATTGTCATGGTGGAATGGAGATACCATGATGCAAGCTTTAGATAAACTCAATCCACCTTCCGGTGCAGCTGATGGGAAAATCAGAATACCTATTCAAGATGTTTACAAGATATCAGGTATTGGAGCAGTTCCAGTAGGTCGTGTTGAATCAGGAACTATCAAAGCAGGTACAAAATTAATTTTCAAACCTTCTGCCCACCCTGGTGGTAAAGTTGGTGAAGTTAAATCCGTAGAAATGCACCATGCTGAGGTTCCACAAGCAGTTCCTGGCGACAATATTGGATTTAATTGTAGAGGTATTTCTCACCAAGATATTAGAAAAGGTGATGTTGGTGGCCCAGAAGATGACCCCCCAGCAGTAGCTCGTGCTTTCAAAGCTCAAATTATGATCTTAGATCATCCTAATGTAATAACACAAGGTTATACACCCGTATTCCACTGTCACACAGCACAAGTTGCTTGTACATTTGAAAAACTTTTAGCAAAGATGGACCCAAGAACTGGTGAAGTCACTGAAGAGAATCCTGACTTTTTAAAGAAGGGAGACGCAGCAATGGTTCTCATTAGACCAACTAAACCATTGGCTATTGAAGAACAATCAAAATACAAGGCTTTAGCTAGATTTGCTATCAGAGACATGGGAGCTACTGTAGCTGCTGGAATGTGTCTGAAAATAGAAGAACACTGGGATTAAGTCTTAACATATGGCTCCAAAAAAGGCATCCAGTAGAGCTTGTATCTCGTTGCATGCCTTAAACCATGATATAGTAGATGGTGTATGTGATCAAATCAAAACCATCTCTGATAGAACTGGTGTCAGTATGACTGGCCCTATTCCCCTACCTACTAGGAAACTAAAAGTGCCTGTTAGGAAATCACCAGATGGTGAAGGTTCAGAAACTTGGGACCGATGGGAAGCTCGTTTACATAAGAGATTAATTTACATTGATGCTGATGAAAGAGCAATGCGCCAACTGATGAGAATTCAAATCCCAGATGGTGTTAAAATATCTATACAGATTCAGACTTAAAGATAAGGCGCCATCATTATACAAAACATAGTTGCTGAAGAATAAATTGGCAACCATGAATACCTTGCAACCTCAATTATTGAGTTAGCTGCAGCACTAATTTTGTCTTGTTTACCTTGGCCTAGAATCTCTACGCCGTCGACATAAACCGTACCCATAGAAGACTCTGCAGGTGATATATCATCTATTGCTTCTTCTAAAGCTTGTTTTGCAATTGGTAAAATCCCCTCTGAATCTATTAAAGGATTGAAACCTCCTGGCTTAACATTGACATAGTGATTGTCGGTAGTCGCTAAAAGAAGCTCATCAACTGAACCACTGAGGCCTTCTTGGAGCTCATCATTCATACCCGGCCCTAAACCATTCGCATCCCATAGCATAACTGCAGTACGTTGATTACTTTCATCTGAAAAATCATTTTCTATAACTAATACACGAATCCCACCAGGTCCAATACCTCTTGACAAATCTTCACCAGGTATATGAGAAATTCCAACTCTTAACTTTCCTTTGGGTGACGAAGAACTCAATCGTAATGCCTTAGATGCTGAAATTTCTAAACTAGTTCCTTCTTTCGTTCCTGCCGCTAAGGGTGGGCGCCCCCATCCTTCTTGATTATGTAAATCGATTAATATTCTTTTACCTGTTTTACTAGATGACGATCTTTCCAAACGTGCTGCTAACTCTGGAAGAATGTCGTCACTATCACCAGGTTTTGCAAATATTAATGTTCCATTACCAATACCTGTAACATATGCTGCAGGCACGTCACCTTGCTTAATAGTTGGATTAGAAATATCACTGTAAACAGCACTCTCTGAAGCTGAAACCATTGCTTTGGCGATTCTCGTTAAATCTTCATCTCTCAAAGGATTATGATCATTTGTAGACGAGCCATGAAATGCAAATCCAAGACCAGGCAATACTGAATCTATCTTTGAAGGTAAATTAGAACCGCCTAATGTTCCAACTGGGCCTGGATGTACTCCAGGTACTGCTAAGAATGCTACTGTTTTACCTTCTTTCCGGATAGAAGTCCAACTATTCTTAGTTTCTATAGTCTGACAAATTTCTCTTATTGCTTTAGTTAAACGTCGGCCATCGCCTGTTGAAAAATGCTCGATGAAAGCAGACATATGTTTTGTTCCGCTAACTCCTATTGCTTTCTTATATGGTGAATCTACTAAAAAAAGAAAAAAATGACTTGCAAATGATAAAGCAAAGATAGCTAAAAGTCCAAAAGTAAAATCTTCAGTTAAACCGCCATCCCATAAATAATATAAACTTGTAATTGGAGATAATAAGGATAATGGAAAAGCAATTCTGGCTGGGGCACTACCATGAGTTCTCAATGTCAAATACCATAAACCACCCATACAACCAAGGCCAAAGGCTAAACCTTTACTTGTCTCTTCAAAATAAAATCCAATCAATATTGTAATCAGCATGATAACTGATCCTGTTGCACCTGCCTGAAGCCCGTAACGAATAGGATAACGTCCATCCCATAACCAGGATATATTGGAAACAAGATAAGATATTAAAATAACTGGAATTGAAAAAGACATGAAGGCTACTATAGTAAAATCAACCGAATTAGCACTAACTCCTAAAGTATGAAAGCTACCATAAACTAAAAATAAAGTTACAGCCAAGAAAAGCAACAAACTAAATAGAACATGAGGCGTATGATAAAGAAAAGCTGAAAGACGAGCTGGAGGTGGACTAATCTTATCTACTTTTAGTGGAGGTGCCATTTAATTTATCCTGAATGTATTGCTTTTATTAGATTGGACATATCTTCTTTTAATTTTTCAGATGTTTCAACTAAAGTTCCAGTAACCACAATATCAGCTCCAGCCCTTACTACTTCTGAAGCAGATTCCGGAGTTTTAATTCCGCCACCGACTATTTGGAATACATCAATTTCGTCTCTTACTGCTCTGATTATTTCTGAAGGGACGGGCTCTGATGCGCCTGAACCTGCTTCAAGATATATATAACTCATGCCTAAATATTGACCTGCTAAAGCATGCGATACTACTAAATCAGGATTATCGCGAGGTAAAGGTTGAGCTTGACCTACCTTCCCAGCAGCCATACCTGGTTCAACAACTAAGTAAGCCATTGATAGTGGCTCTAAACCTATTTTTTTAACCCAACGTGCACTCGCTATTTGTTCTCCAACTAAAAATTGTCTACTCTCACTATTGAGAAGTGACATGAAAAATATTGCGTCAGCTCGCCCAGAAACTGAAGAAGCATGTGTTGGAAATAATATAACTGGTAAATGAGTTGTTTCTTTAATTATATCAACGGCCGCATCGACTTTTTCTAAACTTAAATCAGTAGACCCGCCAACCAAAAAACCATCAGTTCCAGAAGCTGCAGTTTGAGTTGCGAAATTAATTAATTCTTCAGGGCTTGTTTTACCAGGATCTAATAATGTAAAGTGGAGTGGGTGCTCTTTACGCTTGTTTTTTATATATTCATGAATCATTATTTTACCACCTTAAAAAATAAATTAATCCCATTCCATATCAAAATCCATCTCCTCTTCTTCTTCAGCTGGTGCTGATTGAACTGCAGGGGCAGGAACTACGCCATCTACAACCTCTACGGTTTCAGCAACGTCAACTACAGCTTCTCCCACTACTGGCATAGCTACTGCAGGTTCAACTACAGCTTCTCCTACTGCTGGTATGGCTACTGCAGGTTCAACTACAGCCTCTCCTACTACTGGTATGGCTACTGCAGATTCAACTACAGCCTCTCCTACTACTGGTATGGCTACTGCAGGTTCAACAGGTAAAGATTCCGATTCTTTTGACATAACAGAAGCTATTTTAGAAGATGGGAATTTATCAATTCTAATGCCTGATAATTTTAAAGAAGTTTTATCAGGAGTCATTTCAGAACGAAGCCTGAGAATAGTATCTTTATCAGCTTGAATATATGAATCTGAATAATCGCCACCACCTACTGCTAAAGGATATGTAACAAAATCTCTTCGCCTTCGAGCTGCACGTATTGGTCTAGGAGGAAGTTTTACTTGTGGAGTAGGGATTTCTTCGGGAATTTCAGATAAACCTAGAGTCGAGGGAAGGGCAGTATAAAATTGAGGTTCTTTTTCTTGAGGCTGTGGTCTACTACGCGTACGACGACGGCGCCGGGGCCTAGGTTTAGAAATGAAATAGAATAAAACTGCCAATATAATCATACATACTACAGCCCCAACAGTGGTAGAGAGTACACCAGCTGCAATCAAAAATATGACAAATATAAAAGCAATAACGGCACCTAAAGATTGTATAAGCAATGCATTGTTTTGCTTAGATTTTTTGGGACGAGAACGTCTTTTCCCTCTTTTCGGACCAGTTGCCATTGGTTATCTCCAAAATCACACAGTAGATGAGGTATAAGCATTTACCTGATAGAAGACTTTTTGTAATGGAAGCTTCCACAATTAATTTATGACTAATTATCTAATATCTCTTTCAGAGACTATTTTTAGTAGGCAAAGGATTAATGGCTACTTACTAATAGGCGGAAGAGGCACCTAAATATCCATGATTAAAATTAATTTTGAAGATAAAGAAGCAAAACAATTTGATAGTGGAATCAGTGCTGAAGATGTTGTTAAGGAAACGTATGGCCGTAAATCTGGAGCTGTAGCTGTTTTAATCGAAGAAAAAGAATATGATCTTTCACATAAATTATTAAAAGATTGTAAAATTGACCTAATTAAAGCTGATTCAGATGAAGGACTCTATATTCTAAGACACTCATGCGCTCATCTTTTAGCTCAAGCAGTTACAGAATTATTCCCAAAGGCAAAACCAACAATTGGACCACCTGTAGATGATGGATTCTATTATGATTTCTATATGGATCCTATTAATGATGATGATTTAAAGAAGATAGAAAAGAAAATGAAAGAAATGGTAAAACAAAATATTAGTATTATAAGAGAAGAACATGATAATAATACTCTAAGAAAAATATTTTCTGAAAATCAATTTAAGATAGAAATAATAGATGATAAACTCGGCCAAAAAAATGGTTCATCGGCATACAAACAAGCCGATTTCATAGATTTGTGTAAAGGCCCTCACGTATCTAGTACCTCTAAATTACAATGGTTTAAACTAACAAGTACTAGTCAAGCATATTGGAGAGCTGATTCGAATCGTGAATCACTAGTTCGAATATATGGAATGTGTTATGCTAGTAAAAATGACTTAAAAGAAAGAGAAAAACAACTTCGTGAAGCTGCCCTTAGAGATCATAAAAAAATAGGCAAAGAAATGGAACTCTATATGATTAATGAATTAATTGGTAAAGGATTGCCGATATGGCTACCAAATGGAGAAATCTTAAAGAACGAAATTGAAAAATTTGCAAATGAAACTGAAGAGCTATATGGTTATGAAAAGGTCACAACTCCAGTACTCGGCAAAAAACAACTCTTTGAAGCTAGCGGCCATCTTCCTCACTATGCTGAATCCATGTATCCTCCAATGAAAATGGACGATGGAACCTATTATCTCAAAGCTATGAATTGTCCTATGCATCATTTAATTTATCGTAATAAAAAACGATCATATCGCGAGTTACCAGTGAGAATTGCAGAATATGGAACTGTATATAGAAATGAACTCTCCGGTACATTATCTGGTTTATTACGAGTCAGAATGCTATCTATGAATGATGCTCACATCTATTGTACTCTTGAACAAATTGCGCAAGAAGTTGAAAATAATATAAAAATGGTTCAAGATTATTATGAAGCATTTGGATTTGATAATTATCACTTCAGATTATCATTATGGGATCCTGAAAATACCGATAAATATATTGACCAACCCGAAAATTGGAAGACATCCCAAAATCATCTTAGACAAATTTTAAATGATCTAGGAGTAAAATATGAAGAAAGTATAGGCGAAGCTGCATTTTATGGCCCTAAAATCGACATTCAATTTACCACACTCTTGGGAAGAGAAGAATCGATGTCTACAATACAATTAGACTTCGCTGCTAAAGAGAGATTTGGACTGACATTTATGGACGACTCAGGCACTGAAAATAATGAAGTATTTGTAATCCATAGAGCCCCACTCTCAACACATGAACGGTTTGTAGCCTTCTTAACTGAAAATTGGGCTGGTAACTTTCCTACATGGCTTTCACCAATCCAAGTACAATTGATAACTATTTCAGAAAAACATAATGACTATGCAATGCAAGTTGAAAAACAATTAAAAACTTTAGGCATACGAGTAAAAGCTGATTATTCAGATCATACTATTGGTAAAAAAATAAGAATGCATCGTAAAATGAGACCCGCATATATGGCAATCGTTGGAGATGATGAAGTTAAGAATAATACAATATCTATAAGGGCACGAAATGGCAATCAAAAGAATGACATCTTATTAGAAAAGTTTCTCAAAGAAATTAAATCTGAAAGTTTTTCTAGAAGCAAAACTTTGGAACTAGCTTAATACAAAGTGGCGCAGAGGGAGGGATTTGAACCCCCGAGGGAATTATCCCACCGGCTTTCAAGGCCGGCGCTATACCGGGCTAAGCGACCTCTGCCATAAAAAAAAGATAGCCCAAGCTAAATACTAGGGCTAAATTTATAAGATTCGAGAGGAATCTTACTTGCGGCCGCGGGCCATTGGAGATCTTGCTACATTTCCACCTTTGTCTATGTAGTAAAGAAATCCATCTTCTCGAGTAACGCCTGCTGAAGCCACCATCTCTGGGCCTCCACCAGTCTTTTTTCCGCCACGAGCCATTTTGGTTCGCCATACGTTACCGTCTTTTCCTAGATAATATAAATATCCAGAATCTTTACTTACTCCTGTGTTAGCTACTACTTCAGCCATTAGTTATTCACCATGCTAACAGGAAGTAGACTGTATATATACTTAACCACCCTATCGTCGAGAAAAAACATAATCGAATGATAGTTAGATTTATAAGGTCGACTTAAGAGTCTATTATATGGACATGAGCACTGATAATCTAGACATAATGCAATTTTTTGTATCTATGTTAATTGTTGGAATAGGAGTCGCATTACTGAGCACTGGAATTTTTACTTCGTACTTTGGAGCTGGGAAATCTCAAAAAATTGGTTTCGGATTATTGTTTTTAGGAATAATAACTCTAACTTTCGTTATTGATATGGCATTTGGAACAATAGGCATCATGCCTGATCAATTTGAAAGTGCAACATTCAAGGATGCATTAGTCTCAGGAGTTTCTGCACTTAGTGGAATGATAATAGGAATGTTTATGATACTCTTTGTTCTTATGAAAGTAGATACGGTAGATGATTTAGAAGATTTGGACTTAGAAGATCTTGAAGATTTGGATTTAGATGAAGAATTGAAAAAGCTCGAAGAAGAACTAAATCAAACTGAAAATAAAGAAGAAAAATCGGAGGAAAAAGAATGAATACTGAACTAATAATCTCAATGGGTTTTGTTGGTGCCATGCTATCTATGTTAGGTATGGGATTACTCATAGCCTATTACGGAAGTAGCAAAACCAGAAACATTGGATTCGTATTCCTAATTGTTGGTGCTGGATTGGCATACTACTTGGCTGAAATGGGAATGGACGCTCATCCTAGTGTGTCGTTTATGAATGGAATGCTTGCTTTCCTCGGTGGGATGTTAGGGGGAATAATCGGGATCATTATTTTCCTTGTAGCAATTATAAAATCATAAAATTGATGTTATAATTCCAGCATTACTCTAAAATAGAATAACGATTCGTAACAATTGTGAGTTTGGATGACGAACTGTGGAATTCGGGTGCTAATTCCGAAATTACAGAAGAAGATAGAGAAGAAGAAGACGCCTTAGATCTTTCTTCACCTTCACCTGAAATTAATGATGATTTAAACTTAAATGATAATAAAATTACTGAAGCTGATAATTGGACAGTCCCAGTAATTGAAAATAATGAAGGCATCAATATCAAGGCTATTGGGGCGATTGGAGTAACAGTAATACTTATTCTAACTGGAACTCTATTCTTTTTGTTTGCGGAACAAAATATAGTAGTGAACGTACCTTATGAAAAATATGGAGAACAAATGACATATGATATTGAAGGCAGCATAAACTTTGAAAGTACTCTTGATATTCCATTGCCACTAGGATTCATTGATAACGATATTATCATCAATCAATTAAACCTTATTTTTTCGGGAAAACT
The DNA here is from genome assembly GCA_014240255.1 of Methanobacteriota archaeon. Taxonomy (GTDB): domain Archaea; phylum Thermoplasmatota; class Poseidoniia; order MGIII; family CG-Epi1; genus CG-Epi1. The sequence goes on along the minus strand of JAAZXG010000003.1, from coordinate 54,257 downwards.
GCAAATAGGAATTAACGCACCGACGGGGATAATTGATGGATATGGTAATGAACAAGATGGTTTTGAAAAATATTTAATTCAAGATCTGGAAGATATTGATGGAACAATAACTCGTGAAGGAGATTTTAGTTCAAATAATTTTGAAAATGCCGAAGCTCTGACATCACAGAAACAATTTGTAGATCCAACTTCTCTTGAAAATATTAGAAGTGAAATCGAATCAAATGCCTCGTATTCAGATATACTAACTGGAAAGACTTGGTATTTACAAAGAGCGACTGATTGGATCCCAAGAGATATCGAACCTGGATTACTACCACATGGCGAGGCCTATATTGGAAAAATATTAACAGAGGGAACTGAAGGAATAATAGATGAAGGAGGTATTGAATTTAATTGGAAAGTGGATAATGGAGGTAAAATAGATAATGAAGAAACTGCGTTACTAACTGTAAGTTCATCACTTATCTCTGAATTTGCAGGTTATCAAGGACATTATGAATATAAATTTGAATTTTATATGACCGAAACTAGCAGTATGCCTTTTAAATTTAAAATGAGTTTAAGCTCGGACTTGAGCTCAATTATGGAGACAATGTATAAAATTAATATTGAATATCAGGGACTTGTATCTAAAAAAATTAAAGGACATACCGAAATTCCCACTACATCTTATAAAAGTAATTCAAAAGTAAAAACTGGAGACTTTAGTCCATGGATAGATGGAGCACCTGCATTTGGAAGTGGAAATTGTGGTTTGAATTCTTCTTTCAACTTACAGACAGGAATTGAGAAAGGAACGAATGAGATAGATGATTTTAACCAATACATAACTAATCAAAAAAATTTAGATGAAAGACCCTCTTCTGCAATTAACGAAAGTGCTTTTGTTATAGAAGCAAAATATCCAGAACCAAGTGGAACATGGAATTTTACAATGGCTCATTATAGTGAACAAGAACAAACTGTTGATGGCTGGAATTTACAGTATAACGAAAATATCACAGGAGAAGAAAAGACTGTTGATAATCCTATTATGACAATGAATGACATACCTGAACCTCTTACAGTCTGTTCTGCTGAAGAAGTTATGACCAATTTTGGAGAAATAAGTAATTGGGCCGTGGATTCCCAAAATGTGAATTACAACAAAGTTGAATTATCATTAGGTCAGAATTTAGTTTCCAAGCAAAGTCTCGTATCACCTACATCTATATTTGACCTAGGTGGAGGACTAAATTATGCCCTAATAATAAGTGATTTGAGTCAAGGAAATCTTGAATTGAATCTTGACTATTATACAAGTAATATTGATGTTAGTACTGCCGGAAGTTATGCCTATTTTTTGGAAAAGAAGGGAAATGACAATTCTGAAAATGAATATCGAAAATTAGCTGGTGTAGATGCTAAAGATGGATTGGTTTTATTTAATTTAGAATCAATTAATACAACTTAACCAATGTAGTTAACATCTGGTTTATCAATGGATTCTTTAGCATCTATATCTTTTAATTGATTCGTTATTGAATCGACCTGTTTGGCTCTTTCTTCTAATTCTTTAAGATTAATTTTTACACCCAATAATTTTTGAAGTGATTTTAAAACAATACTGGCAGACTTTGGATCAACCATATATCCGCTAGTCTCTCCCATTAAACAACCACCATGAATGCCTTGTAATTTACCAAGACCCAGTAATAAACCCGAAGCACCAACAATTCCGGCACCTGGTTCGCCATCAATAAATTCAACATTTGCTTTCTTAAACAATTTTACTATCTCTTTTGAAGTTGCTGCACCTAGTACCCGAGGTTCGGGAACTAACTTACCAAGCCCATAACCTCCAAGCGTATAAATTGTAGTAACGCCTATATCCTTGACAATTTCTATTAATTTCTGACAAAGATCATACTGACCTGAGGAATCCATTCCTTGATATTCTCCAACCAAGAAAAGTAAATCCCTACCTTCTTTATTCTTATAATAGTATAACTCATTATTCACTAAATTTACAATTCCATCATCATCAATCAATACTTGTGGTGGAAAATGAGAAGAATAAATTTCCATGCATTTTTTTGCTTTGAGCTCATCAATAAGATGCATTGCTGCTAATTTTCCAACATTGCCTACCCCTGGAAGACCTTCAAGAAGAATAGCATCTTCTAACTTAATCTCATTGGTCCAAACTATTTCGGTAAAAGTCATTATTCCTTCCTAAGCATGCGACGATACTTACCATATTTATCTTGGGGTGAATATCTAGGAGGCAATGGATTTATAGTTGAAAGATTACAATCATTACATTTATCTAAAGTCGTAAAAGTTTTACACTTTTTACATTGAAAAATTAATGTTTGCATTAAGACCTCTCAAATGAACCTATGCCACCATCGGACTTAAATGTCTTAAGAACTAAATCAACGGCCAATTTCAATTCATCTTCAGCCTGTTTGTAATTAGGTGCCTTAATAGATATACGATATGAAGGAGAGCCATTAGTAGATATCTTCAAAAGAGTATTTTCATTAACTGCAGAAGGTTTCATTAATGCAGATTTAACCTTTTCAACGCCCTTAGGATCTTGAGATACTAAATCAAATTTACCACCTATAGAAACATAGGGAGGTGTGACATTATCAATTGCAATTTTAATAAAATTATCAACCCATTTACCTTTCCATTCTTTCTTAAACAAAGATTCATCCATCAATGAACTTTCAAAAGCAGAATACATACTTCCATAAGCATTAATCATATCATTCTTTATTTCGTCAACTAATTTTTCATGATCTAGATTAGACTGAGATGAAACTAATTCTAATAATTTCGAAGCTCTCTGCTCATTTTTCCAATCTCTTATTTTTTCTTGTTTCCGGTGTCCTGAAACTTGACGAACCGAAGCATCACTAATCTTACTTCCATCCTTAACTCTTGTTATTTTAGCAACAACCATTTGCCCTTCACGAATAAAATCTCGAATATATTTTACCCAACCTGAAGCAACTTCCGAAATATGTACAAAGGCCTTGCGTTCTGAAAATTCCAATAAATTTAATGTTGCTCCAAAATCTTTAACTTCAATAACTCGCCCTATTACGTATTCACCTTCTTCTGGACTGCCCTGGGGACTCACTCAAGTTCCTCGAGGATTTCTCCAAGAATCTTAGCTTTACCGCCTGTCGGTAATGCTATCGTTGAACCTGTAACTGGATCTGTGACTACAGAGTCACATTTATCAAATATCACTACAGTATAATCGCTATCTGGGCTTTTTACTTTAATAAATTTACTACGTGGGCCTGCCATTTTTACTCCGTTAACTCAAACTTTTTAGCTCTAAAATTTTTCCTGTGGTGAGCTTTACCTGTTTCCGTACATCTGTATCTCAAATATACTCTCTTAGTTGGTTTCTCTCTACCTTCTGGTTTAGGCCTTGGAAAACCACCATAACCTGCTGTAACTCTCCTGAAAAGTCTTTGACCTCTTGCTAATTCAGATGCCCGCTTCTTTTTTACAACCTCAACTTCGTGAAGAGTATGCTTCTTTGCGAATGGACTATACATCTTGATTCGTCGTGGTAATTTCATACTATATGTCTCTTCAGGAAACCGTCCGACTCAACGGGTTTAATAAAGCTATCCAGAATACATTAGGTTATAGCTTTGAGAGCTTTATGCTTCATACCAAAAGTAGCTTGGAGTAAGGCAAGAGGAAGCTTAACCCAGAATGAACGTGTGGCTTTACCCTCATATTCGCCCCTAGTAAGGCTAGCTAACATATCGTACATTGCAGGAGTACGGCCCAATGCAAAACCAACACGCATGAAGAAAGAACGATATATTTTGTGCTTAGTACTAGCTGCCCGATACATGTCTCGGCTATAATGAGAGCGCCAATATTTTTCAAAAAGAGTTGGATCTTTTTTAGATACTGCTTTAGCTGCCAAACGACCTCCCAACACTGAATGATTCAAACCTTCACCATGAATTGGATTAACATGCCCTGCTGCGTCACCACACAAAACCCATGTTTCACCTGAAACAGGAACATCAAAAAGTTTAGGATCATTATAGGAAGGTATGGCTGAACCGAATTGCTTACAGTCAATTATTTCTCCAGTTTCGGATAATTTCCATTTACTATTTTCTACAAACTCACCAGGCCACCTTTCTTGCATTAATTTATGTAAGGCATCTTTCATACCTGGAGTTCCGGCATTATAACAATAGCCAATATTGTAATGATCACTCTTAGGAAAAACCCACAGATAGCCTTCCTTTCCAGGTAGAGCGCCAACAATAAATTCGACTTCATTTTCAGTCGGCTTAATATCTAAATAATATCCTGCTGCTGCAAACAGATTATCTCTAGAGATTTTTTCCATAAAGTGTCTACGTGTAAATCCATTTACGCCATCAGCTCCAATAATATATTTTGCTTTATATTTTTCATTAATTGTCCAAATTTCATCTTTAAAAGTTAATGATTTAACTCTTTCAACAACGTGTCCAGCACCTGCTTCTTTGGCTCGATTATACAAATAAAAATCCCAATCATCTCTTCTAATCAGTTTACCTGTATTTACCGGAATCTTGAGTTTTGTTTTATTATAAGTAAAGGAAATTGAACTCATTTCACATTCAATTGCACTATCTGGCGCATCCATCCACTCAATTCCCTTAACTGGTAAACCTCCGCCACAGGCCTTTCTCCGAGGATGTGCATGATCAAAAAGCAACACCGAAAGACCTCTTTCAGAAGCCTCTCGAGCAGCTGATGAACCTGCAGGACCACCACCTACTACTGCAACATCTACAATTTCCACATTAAGTTACAACGAACGCAGTAAATTAAGCCACTTATGATTCTGATTGTAATTTAGAATATGATATGGAACATTCATTACCTATTATTTCTCTAATAACACAACCTTGTAAAATTAAATCTTTACTTCCAAGCCTAGATACTACGTAAATTACACGTGGTTCTTCGAAATCTAACAACGTATAAAGAAGATTTTCAGAACTAAATAATTCTAAATTAGCAGAACCATTATGATTAACTACAAATTTATGAAAATCAAATCCTCTGCCCTCTATGAAAAGACGGTGATTGTCACCATTAAAGCAAATATCTGATTCACTCTCAGTAACTGTTTCCATAATTATAAGGTATTGACTATCTTGAGGTAGTTTATAGTATTTTTTATTTCCAAAAGATTTTATTAAGAACCAAAAAAGCAGGCCCCCATTTGAATCTTGACATAATCTGTTCGGCTTGAACTTTGTCCCCGCAGATCATTAATGCACTAGCTATTGCTTCAGCTGTTGTCAACTTACCTACTTTGCCTGCATTAACTGGATTTACAGGTACAATTCCAGGTAAACTACGAGGTTCTAAACCCATCAACCTAAGTTTTGAAAAAGTCTCATGAGCCATATTCCAAGAACAATCAACGCCAACAATTCCTCCTATTTCTGCAAGAATTTTATCACTCTTAGACAAAATAACATCTGAAAAAGGATCTAACACAATGCCTTGGGGTGGCAAATTTCGAAAAGAACTGTAGTTATCGGAATGGCCAAACTTCTCTAATCTTTTTGCTGTGCATTTTTTAGGATCGTCTTGATCAAAGCAAAGAATTCTGATTTTAAATGACATGTAGTGAAAAATCAACTGGTGGCGCTGACATTGTTAAACTACTCATACTTATAAAATCAGCATAAGGTGCATAACTAGCTATATTGGTTGAATTGATACCTCCCGATACTTCAATTTCAATATCCGATATTTGTCTTATTTTAGAAACAGCTTCAGATACTTCTTTGGGACTGAAATTATCAAGCATTACCCGGTCGGCCTTCGATTTTGTAACCTCAAGGGCTTGGGCGATTGTATCTACTTCAACTTCAATTGTTAAATTCGGATGACTTTCTTTGGACTTTCTAACAGCTTCTACAATACTACTGGATAATTTCAAATGATTGTCCTTAATCAATATTGCATCATCTAACCTAAGCCTGTGAGTCATACCTCCTCCATGTACTACAGCTCTCTTAGAAAATTCCCTAATCCCTGGAATAGTCTTACGTGTAGCAAGAATGACAACATTAGGATTAATTTTTTTAGTAAGTTTAACTAACTTTGCAGTCAAAGTAGCAATACCACTAAAATGTGATAGTATATTGAGAGACAGTCTTTCAATTTTCATAATATCATGGGAATTACCTCTCAATTCATATATCAATTCATTATCTGATATTTTATCCCCATCCTTAAAATTAGTACTAAAAATAACGTTCATTTTACTTAACAAATTATTAACTAAATCTATTCCTGAAAGATTACCTGGTCCGCCATTAATTAGAGCTTGACAATAAGCATTTGGAATAACGGATTCACTTGTAAAATCTCCTTTACCCAAATCCTCTGCCAACCACGCTTCTAAAGTATCATTCATTTTATTGCTAAAGGCTTGTGAATTATAAGATATAGATTAAAACTAATCTTTCCTACGGCCATAGACCACAAATGTAAAAGCAAGTAATGAAGCTAAAATACCAAAACCAGGACTATCATCTTCTTCATCTAATACTTCTTCTTGAACATCAGTATTATCTATCTTTTGAGCTTCAATCTCAGCAGTCAAATCGGGACTTGTCCATTCTGTACCATCTAATGATGTTGCAATAACTTGGAAAGTATAATCTCTTCCAGAAACTGCGGCATTATCTGGTGACAATGTAATTACTAAAGGAACTGGAATAGGCCCTACAGTTAGCGTATCTGCACCTAATGTAGCCCAATCAGGTGCATTAACCAATTTTAATGAAAGGGTATCTATACCATTCCCATTATTAGTTATATTAAGTTTAATTTGTAATGAAGTATCCCCACTAATAGTCACAATTCCATCAGAACCTGCCACATAAGCAATATTTATAGAGAAAACTTGTGATGAAACAACAGAAATTGTTGAATTTACAGCAGTTACACCATCTGAAGAAGTAACTGTAACCGTAATATCACCACTATTCGAATCTGCAGGCATTGTACTTGGAACCATAACTGAAACTAAAAACTGTCCTGAACTTACGGCACCAACCATTAACGAAGTAGTACTTGACATTGGTGACCACATAGTAGGTCCTTCAATAGCAATATCAAAGGTATCTTCGCCATTACCAGTATTCGTTAGATTGAAACTAAATTCGACCGTTGAACCTGGAACTCCATTTTTAGACTCAGTATCTACTTCCATTGAAACTCCATAATGTTGATCAACCATGACTTCAAAAGTCTGAGAACTAGTTTCAATTGACGAAGAGCTTGATGTTGCAGTCATTGAAAATGACGCTGAACTTCCTGATAATGCATCTGCAGGTACCGTTAATGATACGTCGAAATTAGTTGAACCTTGCCAGTCTATGGAACCTGAAGTCGTTGGTGTAGCACTAATTGTCCACCCTGCTGGAATATTATCTAAATTCCAAGTTAAATCAAATGTATCTGCTGTGTTACCGAAATTACTAACGCCTACAGACCAAGTTTGAATTGAAGAACCTTCATTTATATCTGCATTACGCATTCCCCCACCTGAAGACCCAACACCGTACCATTCGACTGCACTAACTGGAATTATAGTAAGTCCATAAGGTTGATAATAAGGCATGCCAAAAGGATCATCGGGATTAGTACTAGATGCTTGGAAATTAAGAATGTCTTCGCCTGCCTTAACATTACCTGTTAAGTTGACTGTTACTTCCCATGTCTTAACTTGATCTGCCAACATACCATCTAGTTGACCTCCATAAAATGGATGCCAAGATTCATCAGTACTGGTTACAGACCATCCGGAAAGTGAAGAATACTGTAATTGAATCATATCAGTTATGTCTACCGGAGAGGTAGTATGATCTGGATTCATAGTCACAGCAATATTCTTAACTGTTAAATTATAAGTATAATTATCGCCTTTATTGTAAGTATTCAATTCTAATGGGGAAGGGAAATTTGATTGGTATGCTATCCAATTAGTTACACATACAATTGCAGTTATACTAGACTCTGCACCGTCTGCATTAATATCAAGAGTTAAAGGTACTTCCGCAAAATCAATTTTAGCGTCACTACTTACGAAAACCGAAACATGAACTTGAGCTAATCCTCCAGCTGCTAAGGGTAATGAAAAAGTTTGATTATTGCTATCTTCAGAGGTTGAAAATGTAACATTTGCAGTCTCCCAGCTAGTGTCCTGAAACGAGGCAGTTATTGAAACGGTTTCAAAATCAGCATCACCATTATTAGTTAGTGTGAGATCATATTCTGCAGTCCCATTGACTGATGCAAACGAATACACATTGTAAAAACCTTCTAATGAAGTATCAAGAGAACCTTCAGCTCTTGCAGATGGCGTGAAAGCAAAAGCAGACACAACCATCATTAAAATAGCTACAAATGACAAAATTTGTCTACGATTACTTTGCATTTAAATTCTCCTATGACCTACGACGTAGAAGAAGAACTACACCTAATACTGCAATTGCAGATATAGCTCCAAACCCTGGCGAATCATCATCTTCAACATCTTCAGTAATTGGTCCACTTCCAGTTCCCTTTTCTGTGATTGTTATAGTTAAGGCATCAGTGGTTGAAGTAACTGTCGTATCTGATGAAGTTGCTATAACTTGGAAAGTATGATCTCCTAGTGCACCTGAAGCCATGGCAGTTATTGAAATTGTTTCAGTCAAGCCAGGTCCTACTAAGATTGGATCAGCCGAGATAGTTACCCAAGAAGGTGCATTATCATCAAGAGATAAGGTTACTTGATCGATACCATTTCCGTTATTAGTAACTGTAACTTTCATCTGAACAGCCATACCTTCTTGAACTGAAATACTGTCCTTAACGGCGCCTGTTTCATTAGTATAATATCCTGCAGTTAAATCAAAAACTTGATTAGCTGATACACTGACAGTTTGTGAAACTTCAAAGTCACAATCTTCTCTGTCGTCACCACATACTTCTGAATATGCATGTACCATAATCATTCCACTGACTGCATCTGAACTAGCATCTGCTGGAACTGTGACAGTCAATACATTTTGACCACTTTCTCCACTAGCTACTTCTGTTTCAGAAGATCCTAAAGACGGATTCCAAGTTGCTGCACCCATAACCATGTAAGTGAAAGTATCATCTCCATTACCATTATTAGATACTGTAAAAGTAAAATCTGTACTACTACCGGGATTTACACTATTCATCATACTATCTACAGTCATATCCAAACCATAACATTGTGCTACTGTTGCTGAGAATGTTTGTGTTCGGGATTTTGTATCATCACCACTTGAAGTTGCAGTCATTGAAAAACTATGTGTTGTACCTGCTGCTAAACCTGTTGGAACTATAAGGCCTACTTGCATTGTACTAACACCATCATTTGCTTTAGGTTCTAATAAATCAGTTGTGAATGAAGTTGCTCCATTTACTGTCCAGCCTGCAGAACCTGCATCGGCGGTGTCAAATGTAACATCAAAAGTATCTCTATCATTACCAAAATTAAACACTGAAACATCCCAACCAATTCCTGCAGCTACACCATTACACCCATTGTCTACTAGTGTTGTCGTTGGGTCCCAGACATCAGATTCATCACTTGATGAGGTAACTCCAACTCCATAAAAAGTAGCTATTTCTGCTTGAAGAAATATGAAAGTTGTGAATGGCGTTTCTGAGTTATCATAAGCATTGAAACCAATAGTTGCTGGCGCTCCAGTATATGAAGAAGAAGTCACGATCTCACCCACCAATTGAATCTGCAATACTAAATCATAAGAGCTGTCTGCTGAAATGAATTCAATTGTTGCAGTTAAATCTGCTTTATTCCAAGAACTGTCAGCACTATCTACATTCCATCCGCCACTGATTTCTACTAATGTAATATAAACGGGCTCATCTAAATTAACACCGTTACCATCTACATCAACCATGATGTTTTCCACAGTTATAGTGTAATCGTGTGTAACATTTTCCGAATATGATTGGACACCGTCAGCAGATGAAATCATCCAGTTAGAAATTTTTATCAAGCCGTTAGTACTTGTTCCATCAGCATCTTCATTTGAAGTGACTGTAACAATCATATCCACCGAATTACCTACTGAGTTACCTGAAGAACTCATATTCACTGAAATACAAGCTGAACTAGTTCCTCCTTCAGACAAATTATATTCAGTACCGCCACTACAGTCATCAATTGTAGCTGAATTATTACCATCCAACCAACCCTCAAACGATACGGCAATTGCCACATTTGTATGGGCTGCACCTGTTGCACTTGATATCGCTACAGTAAAAACTGCAGTACCATGTTCAGAAGCGAAAGAAGTCGAACCATCGTCACCACTAATTGTAGCTTGGAGATCACCGTCTTCTGCACTTGCGACTGGCATAACTAAAACTGATGCAATCATAGCTAGAGTTGCTAAGATAACACCGAAAGTTTTCATGTTTTGTTCCATTATTTCACCTTTTTTGCGTTCTACATACCCTAATCTAGGACTCAGGGTAACTTTAGGCATCATAGAACGTATTTAAATAGTTTCTGAAAAATTCAATTCGTATTTTTAAACAAGTTTTTGACAATTCAAAGTAATTAGGAAAGCTTTTATAGTTGTCTCATTAGCGAAGGACCCCGAGTTTAGTATCGGGAAGTTGGTATAAATTTGAGAGAACATTCAAGATTTGAAAAAGCGCGCGTAATAGGAGCTAGAGCTCTTCAGATTTCTATGGGTGCTCCAGTTGACATTAAAGTGCCTAAAGAAATTATTGACCCCGTAATAATTGCTCAAATGGAATACGATCAAGGTGTAATTCCAATTGATATTGTAGACCGCGAGAATAAGTGATTATTGAAGACGTTGCAATACGTAGAATTATTGATTCTAGGGGAAACCCTACTGTAGAAGCTGAAATTAAGACGAAGTCTGGATTTGGAAGAGCAGCTGCACCTGCTGGTGCTTCAACAGGAACTCATGAAGCAGTAGCTTGGCCGAATGGTGAGGTGTCGAAAGGAATACAATTTGCCGAAGAAAACTTAATGCCTGAATTAATTGGAAAAAACGTTGATGAACAAAAATCCTTTGATAGTCTTCTAAAAGAAACTGATGGAACAAATAATTTTAGAAATATGGGAGGAAATGTTAGTGTAGCATTTTCATTAGCTGCCGCAAAAGCAGCTGCAAATTCTAAGAATATTAGCTTATATCACCACATAGGCAATAAAACAAAATATTCACTTCCAGCACCAATGGCAAATGTTTTGGGAGGTGGTGCTCATGCAATTGGCGGAACTGACATACAAGAATATTTAGTTACTTCTTTCGATAAAGACATCAATACAGCCATTGAAGCAAATGCAATGGTTCACAAGAAAGTGGGCTCTTTGTTAAAAGACAAATTTCCAAATATCGCATTAGGTAAAGGAGATGAGGGAGCTTGGGTTGCCCCCTTAGATAATATTGAAGCTCTTGAATTGGTAGTTAGAGCTGCAAATCAAATTGAGCAAGAAACGGGAGTAGAAATTAGACCTGGACTAGATATTGCTGCAAGTGAATTTTATCATGATGGAAAGTATAGATATAAAGAACAAACTTTAACGCCTGAAGAACAAGTAGATTTTGTATTAGGCATGATAGAAGAATATAATTTGCATTCAGTTGAAGATCCACTTGATCAAGAAGATTTTGAGTCATGGGCGCTTTTAACTGAGCAAACTGATGCATTGATTATAGGCGATGACCTATATGTTACAAATACAGAACGATTGCAAAAAGGCATAGAAATGAATTCAACGAATTCAATTCTGATTAAACCTAATCAAATAGGTACCTTAACTGATACAATTAATGCAGTGGAATTAGCTAAACAAGCAGACATGGCCACTGTTATTTCACACCGCAGTGGTGAAACAACTGATACAACCATTGCTCATCTAGGTGTAGCTTTTGATTCGCATGCAATTAAAACTGGAATTATGGGCGGTGAAAGGATTGCAAAGCTTAATGAACTGGTCCGAATCAGCGAGGAACTCTGATGACTGAAGTCGAAGCAAAAGAACTGCTCATTGACGAGGATACTTTCCTCACCTGTGGAGTCCATATTGGGACAAAGCAAAAGAGCAAAGACATGGAACCTTACGTATACAAAGTAAGAGATGATGGGTTACGAATACTTAATGTAAATAAGACCTCAGAAAAAATCACAGAAGCTGCTAATTTTCTCAAAGAATATGAAGCAAAAGATGTTTTAGTTGTTTCTGCAAGACAATATGGTTGGAAACCTGCAAAGAAATTTGCAACGAATTGTGGATTTACATGTATTGCTGGAAGATTTACACCGGGTAGATTAACAAACCCTGAAATGCAATTCTATATAGAACCGAAAGTTATCGTTCTAACTGATCCGGCAGCTGATGCTCAGGCATTTAGAGAAGCCATAAACATTAATATTCCCGTAGTGGCCATGTGTGATTCTAACAATTTAACTACCGATATTGATATTGTAATACCAGGTAATAACAAAGGAAGACGTTCGCTTGCTTTGATTTACTGGTTAATGGCAAGAGAAATATTGAGAATTAATGGGGCACTTGGTTCTGATGAAGAACTTGATGAAACCATTGATGATTTCGAAGCTCCATTAATTTAAGTAAAGAGTTTTCTTTTTAACTGCAAACCCATAGGGCATTAGTGTGGTTATTCGAACTCCTATATTTTGTATACTTTTTTGTTAGATTAAGGCTTGAAACTAGCTTATACACTAAAGAAGAATACAAGAAATTAATAACAATTAGAGCCCGGAAGCTTTCCAAACGATATAATATGAAAATATATGTCCATGGAAAACCTCAACCTGGTTTTTTAGCTGCAAATCATACTAGTTATCTTGATCCAGTCGTTGTACTTGCTCTAAAAGCAGGAGGTGCAGTTTCTAAAATAGAAGTACGAGATTATCTTCTTTTTGGCGCCATTGCTGAAAAAGTAGGAATGTTATGGGTTAAACGTGAAAATAGAAAATCCCGAACTGGAGTTATAAATCAATTAAACCAATGGAATGCAGCTAAAGACCCCTTGTGGATTTTTCCAGAGGGAACTACGTCATCTTATGGTGATTTAGATCCATTCAAAATGGGAGTTTTCAAGGCTGCTGAAAATACGGGACACATGATACAACCTCTAGTTTTCTGTTATGATAATCCACTAGTGGATTGGGGAAGCACTGGAAAAGAAAAAGACCTTTTTCGCAGTATAATTGATTTTTATAAAGATAATATCAGAACAAATGTATACTGTTTCTGGTTGGAGCCCATGAAAGTAGAGGCTGGACAGGCTAAAGTAGTTGCAGAAAAATTGCACAAAAAAATGCTAATATACATTAATCATTTTGAGAGGCCTAGAGATGAGTAAGAAACGATGGGAAGATGAGACGCTAAAGCCAACTCTGGAGAAGTACCCAGAAAGAAAAGAAACTTTGTTAGATGAACGAGATATACTAAACACTCCTGAAGATGTAAATGATTCTGAAATTGAATTACCTGGAGAATTTCCTTACACGAGAGGCATACATGCAACTGGATACAGGGGGAAATTATGGACAATGAGGCAATATGCGGGATTTGGAACTGCCAAAGAAACAAATGAAAGATTCAGATACTTACTTTCGGAAGGTCAAAACGGCCTTTCCGTAGCATTCGATTTACCAACTCAAATTGGTTATGACAGTGATGACAGCATGGCAACAGGTGAAGTTGGAAAAGTGGGTGTTGCTATTGACTCTGTGGAAGACATGGATGCTTTATTCGACCAAGTTCCCCTCGACAAAGTATCAACCAGTATGACAATCAATGCTCCAGCATCTATTCTCTTAGCAATGTACATTGCCACTGGTGTGAATCAAGGAGTGTCTCAAGAAAAATTAAGAGGAACTATTCAAAATGACATTTTGAAAGAATATATTGCTAGAGGAACTTATATTTTCCCTCCAAAACATTCGATGAGGCTAACAACTGATGTGTTCGAATATTGTGCTGAAAAAGTTCCTAACTGGAATACAATATCAGTTTCTGGATACCATATAAGAGAAGCAGGATGTACTGCTGAACAGGAATTAGCTTTCACAATTGCTAACGGAATAGCATATGTTGAGGCTGCAATCGAAAAAGGATTGAATATCGATGATTTTGCTCCGAGAATGACTTTTTTCTTTAATGGACACAATGATTTTCTTTATGAAATTGCTAAGTTTAGAGCTGCAAGAAAATTGTGGGCTAATATCATATCTGAAAGATTTGGATCTAAAAATGAAAAATCAATGACTATGAAGTTCCATACTCAAACTGGGGGTTCAACACTAACCGCACAGCAACCACACAATAATGTGGTTAGAACTGCAATACAGGCCCTTTCTGCAGTTCTTGGAGGAACACAAAGTTTACACACAAATGCTTTGGATGAAGCACTAGGTCTTCCCTCTGAAAAAGCTGCTAAAGTGGCTTTGAGAACACAACAAATAATCGCTGAAGAATCAGGAATTCCATATACTGTAGATCCCTTAGCAGGTTCATATGCTATAGAGAAAATGACCCAAGAACTTTATGACCGTTCTATGGCTTTAATCACAGAAATAGATGACAAAGGCGGAATGCTAGAGTGTATCGAAGAAGGATGGGTTCAGTCGCAAATAATGGATTCTGCCTACAAATTCCAAAAAGAAGTTGAAACTAACGAAAGAACAATAGTCGGAGTTAATAGGTACTTGGACAAAGAAACTGAAGATACTGAAGAAACAACTAAGTTAAATGAACAGTCTATAAAGAAACAAATTAACAAATTATCTATCTTAAGACACAAAAGACCCAAAATAACAGATTATTTAGACAAAATTGAACAAAAGGCAAATACTGATGAAAATTTAATGCCTTACATAATTGAAGCCGTAAGTGCGAAAGTTACTATTGGTGAAATTTGTAATTCTCTTCGAAAAGTATGGGGCGAATACAAACCTAAAACCATTTTATAAGAATCAAGTAATTTTATCTAATACCCTTTCAATCGCTAAAGAATTGGCGAGGCTAGGCTAGTGTTGGTTAAACTGGGGGATTGTGGATCCCTTGTCCCGGGTTCGACTCCCGGGCCTCGCCCCATTTTTTATATTGGTTAACTATTTAGGTAATCAGAATGAAAGTTACATTATACCAAAAACATCTGACTGGCAGACTAAAACATATGGTTATCGAAGTAAATGATAACCAAATTTTTACTGAATGGTGGACTTCGAAAGACGAAGAAGACGGTAAGAAGCAAAATACAAATGAAACAATCTCCGGGAAAAATAAAGGGCGATCTAATGAAACTTCGGATAATGAACAAGCTATTTTGGAATTTGAAAGAAAAGTAAAAAAGAAAAAAGAAGAAGGATACGTCGAGAACAGAAAAGATGCAGTTATCGGTGAAACGGCAGTTGTTAGCTCAGTTTTAACTCAAGCTTTTGCACCCTCTAAACCAATCAGTAAATTAAAAGAAAAAGATGACCCGTATGACGGTAACTGGTTAGCCGAAAGAAAACATAATGGTTCGTGTATTCTACTACACAATACTGGAAATGAGCAAATAGGATATACTCGAAGAATAAAACCAATAACTGGGATTTTATCAGTAGTTCCACAAATTAAAGATAATCTAAAACTTTTACCTGATGAATCTTTAGTTATTGGCGAATTAGTTGCTATTGATTCAAAAGGGATAGAAGATCCCAAAGTTCTCAAAGCTGTAACAACAGAAACTACAACTGAGGCAAAAGCATTAGCCAAATATAACTTCCTAATTGATGAAGGGTATCAATTTGACTACAAGGTTTTTGATGTTATATTTTGGAATGGAGAAGATGTAACTGAATTACCATTCACGGAAAGATTAGAGTTAACAAGTATATTTGGAAAACGTGAAGTTTCTATTTTTACTGAGGAAATGGCAAATAAAGCTACTAAAAAAGAATGGGAGGGATTTATACTCCGAAGACCTGAAGATGTAATTACATTCACTATGAATGGAAAACCTAAGCGAAAAGGATCATATAAATTCAAATTTATTGAAACTACTGATTGTATTGTTACAAAAGTTTGTCCAGGATCGGGTAAACATGAAGTCAGATTTGCGAGATTTAGATTAGCTCAATATGAGGAAAGCCCATTTTTTGATGATCCCGTCATAGTTGACTGTGGATGGGCAGGAGGTGGAAGGCTCGGCGAAGAAAATATGGACCTTATAACTGCTGATTTGATTAAAAAAGGATATGAACTTAGAAAAACGGATCTCCAAGAAAAAGATTGGTTTGCTGTAGAGCTAGAATACCAAAGTAGGCAAAGCAGAAATGATAAAGGTCAACTATGTTTTGAGTTTCCAATTATTATAAGAACAAGAGAAGATAAACCTCTGAATGAATGTGAAGTTTAGATATCACTTACAGAAACTTCAGATTCTTCACCTGTTTCTAAATCTTTAATCTTAACCATTTTACGAGACCACTCCTCAGGACCAACAAGAACTAAGCGTTTAGCACCAATACGTTCAGCATGTTTGAAAGCCCATTTCATCTTCTTATCCTCGAGAACTAAATCAACCATTCTTTGAGAATCCCGTAATGAGGTTGCGACCATAACTGCAATATCTCTTAACTCTGGATCTAAAGAGATTACTATGTCTTCAACACCACTTAATAATTCAGGCACTAATCCTTTTTCAGAAAGTAATTCCATAATGACCATATCGCCAAAACCAAAACCTGTTGCAGGTAAATCTTTACCACCTAAAGTCGAAAGAAGTTTGTCGTATCTACCTCCACCACAAATCGCTCTAAACTTATCTCCTCTATCATGAACTTCAAAAACTGAACCTGTATAATATGCAAGACCTCGAACTATAGATGCATCAAATTCAACCCATTCAGACATTCCATAAGATTCTATAGCATCAAACAGAAAATTAAGTTCAGAAACTGCAACACTATCATTATTGAGAGCTTTTTGGAGTTCTTTCATGCTTTTAATGCCTAAAAATGATTGAATCGTGCTTATTGTCTTAGAATCATGACCTAAATCTGATAACTGTTTCTCTACTAAATTAGAAGAAAGTTTATCCATCTTGTCAACAATAATACATGTTTTAGCAAAATTATCGCCTTTAATATCTAAGGATCCCAATACTTCTTCAAGAACTTTTCGATTACTAATACGAATTACTAAATCTTCAGCTGTTAAACCAACACCTTCAAAGAATGTAACTAAAACTGATATTAATTCTGCATCTGCTGTTATTTCAGTAGTTCCCCAAATATCTACATTCCATTGATAATGTTCCCTTCCTCTACCTTTTTGAGTTCTCTCATAGCGCCAACATTGTGGTATTGAAAACCATTTAATTGGCATTGCCAACCCACCAGCTCTTGCCATAACCATACGTGCTAATGAAGGTGTCATCTCAGGTCGTAAAGCAACCTTTCGATCGCCCTTATCTTGAAAATTATATAATTGTTGAGTTATTTCTTCACCTTGCTTTCGGGTGTACAAATCTTCATGTTCTAAAACTGGAGCATCATATTCTTCAAAACCATGTAAAAGAGCTGCATACGTGAAGTTATCAAATAACCAATTACGTAATCTCATATCTTCTGGATAAAAATCACGAGTGCCACGGACGCCTTGAGTCACATGAGGTTATTGGAGGTAGAAGTTAAGTGCTTTGGGCAGGGACAAAGTTATAGAACTGCTGCGATAGGAGCTCAATGGGAACCTCTGAGAAAATTGATGAACTTGAGAAAAAACTCAGTAATCTCTCTCGTGGAGACCCTAAAAGAATTGATAAACAACACAAGGCTGGGAAAATGATTGCGCGTGAACGCGTTATTGCATTACTTGATTCTGAATCATTTGTTGAACTAGATGCTATGGTAAAACATAGAAACACTAATTTTGGGTTAGACAAAAAGAGGCCTGATGGTGATGGAGTTATTACTGGGCATGGAACCATTAACGGCCGTACTGTCTATATTTTTGCTCAAGATTTTACAGTTTTTGGAGGTGCTCTGGGAGAAGCTCACGCTAAAAAAATCTGTAAAGTTATGGACATGGCTGTGAAAACAGGTTGCCCTATTATTGGATTAAATGATTCAGGAGGTGCCCGTATCCAAGAAGGTGTAGTTAGCTTGGGAGGATATGCAGAAATATTTTACAGAAATGTAACTTCTTCAGGAGTTATACCTCAATTTTCTTTAATATTAGGACCTTGTGCAGGTGGTGCAGTTTATAGTCCTGCAATGACTGATTTTACTATTATGGTAAAAGATACGAGTCATATGTTCATAACTGGTCCTGACGTTATCAAAACCGTTACTCACGAGAATGTATCTTTTGAAGAATTAGGAGGTGCTATGACTCATAATTCGCTATCTGGAGTTTCACACTTAGCATGTGAATCTGAAGAAGATGCATTTGATGCATTAAGAGAATTAATAAGTTATATTCCTCAAAATAATGCTGAAGGAGTTCCAATTACGAATTATACAACAGAAGAAAATAACGAAGTCAAAGAACTAGATTCAATTATCCCTGATAATTCTAATGAACCCTATGATATGCGTGATGTTATCAATTTAGTTTTTGATGATGATTTATTCGAACTGCAACCGCATTGGGCTAAGAATATCATTACTGGTTTTACAAGATTAAGAGGGCATCCAGTCGGAATAGTTGCAAATCAGCCTTTGGTATTAGCTGGTTGTTTGGATATCGACGCGTCAACTAAAGCTGCTCGTTTTGTACGCTTTTGTGATGCTTTTAACATTCCCTTAGTAACCTTTGTAGACGTGCCTGGTTTTCTTCCAGGTACTGAGCAAGAACACGGAGGAATTATTAGGCATGGGGCAAAATTATTGTATGCTTTTTCTGAAGCTTCTGTTCCAAAATTAACAGTTATTACAAGAAAAGCGTATGGTGGTGCGTATGATGTTATGTCTTCAAAACATATACGAGCAGATCTAAACGTAGCTTGGCCAACTGCAGAAATTGCAGTAATGGGCTCAGAAGGTGCTGTGAACATAATATTTAGAAATGAAATTAAAGAAGCTGAGGACCCTGAGAAAAGACATAAAGAATTAACTGAAGAATACAAGGAAAAATTTGCCTCACCGTATATAGCTGCTGAAATGGGATATATTGATAGAGTAATTTTCCCAAGAGATACAAGAAAAGAATTATTAGTTGCTCTAGAACGGTACGGAAATAAGAGAGAAGAACAACCTAAGCGCAAACACGGAAACATACCGCTGTAAAATTTATTTATCGCGCTCCAGATGAAGCTCAATGAGTGATATATTAGAAGTTGGAAACAAAGCACCTGATTTTACAATCCCAAACCAAGATGGAAAACCTATTAATTTGGAAAAATTATCTGGAAAATGGACTGTCATTTATTTTTATCCAAGAGACGATACTCCAGGATGTACTATAGAAGCAAATGAATTTACTGAATTATATTCTGAATTTCAGGATAACAATGCCGTTGTAATTGGCGTAAGTCCTGATAATGAGGCTAAACACTGTAAATTTATTGATAAATACGACTTAAAAATTGAACTTTTAGCCGATACCGAAAAGACTATGCTCTCTGATTATGGAGTCTGGAAAGAAAAATCAATGTATGGTAAAACATACATGGGTGTTGTAAGGACAACATATCTGATTAATCCTGACGGAAATATTTCTGAGGCTTGGCCTAATGTAAAGGCTAAAGGTCATGCCGAAGCTGTTTTGAATAGACTTATTGATTTGAAAGGATAAAATCCTTACATCATACCGCCCATTCCACCCATACCACCCATTCCACCCATATCAGGCATGGCTGGCATTCCTCCACCATTCTCTTCAGGTATATCGCAAACTAAAGTTTCAGTGGTTAAAACCAAACCAGCTATTGAGCCGGCGGCTTGAATGGCATTTCGTGTAACTTTCACAGGATCGACAACTCCTGCTTTCATTAAATCTTCATAAACATTAGTTCTTGCATTAAATCCAAAATTACCTTTTCCTTCTCTAATCTTAGAAACAACAACTGAACCATCTTCACCTGCATTATCTGCGATTTGGCGAGATGGTATTGCAAGTGCATCTCTTACTATCTTAACGCCAACAGACTCTTCATCTGATAATTTACCAGCCAATTTATCAAGGGATTCGGCCGCTCGAAGAAGTGCAACACCTCCACCAGCTACAACTCCTTCAGCCATTGCAGCTCGAGTTGCATTTAATGCATCATCTACACGCGCTTTCTTTTCTTTCATTTCAGTTTCAGTAGCTGCGCCAATCTCTAGGATTGCAACACCACCACTCAAACGTCCAACTCTCTTGTCAAGCTTTTCTTTATCCCATTTACTGGTAGAAACTTTTGCTTGGCTTCTTAAAATTGCAACTCTCTCATCGATATTTTTCTTGTCACCGCCACCTGAGATTATAGTTGTTTTATTTTTAGCTATAATCACTTTTTCAGCAGTTCCAAGATGCATTTCTGTAATATCTTTTAACTCTGAACCTTGATCCTTAACAATAACTGTACCACCAGTTAGAATAGCTAAATCTTCAAGTTGTTCACCTTGTTCATCACCAAAGCCCGGAGCTTTGACTGCACATGCTTTAACAACTTTAGAAGCTACATTGAGAACTAAGGTAGCTAATGCTTCACCTTCTAAATCTTTAGAAACAATCAATAGTGGTGATTTACTTTGTTTAACTGCTACTTCTAGAGCTGGAATCAAATCTTGTGCTGATGAAATATTATGGTCTGTGAATAAAATCTTAGGATTTTCTAATACTGACTCTCTCTTTTCACGATCTGTAATCATATAAGGTGAAACATAACCCTTGTCAAATTCCATTCCTTCAACAACTTTGAGGCTAGTCTCCATTGATTTTGCTTCTTCCACAGTTATAATACCATCATGGCCTACTTTTTCTACTGCGCTAGCAATCAAACCACCAATTTCTGAATCATTATTAGCTGAAATAGAAGCTACTTGTTCTATCACCTCTCCAGATACAACTGGTTTAGATGCTGATTTTAATTCTGAAACAACTGTCTCTATTGCCTTATCAAATCCACTCTTAAGATTTACAGGAGACATTCCTGCAGATACATTTCTTAATCCATATGATGAAAGTGATTGGGCCAAAATTGCAGCAGTAGATGTTCCATCTCCTGCATTATCTTGAGCCTTACTTGCCACTTCTTTTACTAATTGAGCACCCATATTCTCGTAAGCATCAGGCAATTCTATGTCTTTAGCTATTGTAACTCCATCATTAATAATTGTTGGACTTCCAAAAGATTTGTCCAATACTACCGTACGTGCTTTAGGGCCTAATGTAACCTTAATTGCGTCAGTTGCTGCAGTTATTCCATCCAACAACTTTTTTCTTGCTTCTTCACCATAAATCATCTGTTTTGCCATTTTTTACCTCACTTGACCTTTGCTTGAAGATCTTCTGATTTTACCAAAAGATAATCTCTATCTTCCCAGGTTAATTCTGTTCCTGCATATTTCTTGTATACTACTCTGTCTCCAGACTTAACATTTTCTGAATCTGGGCCTGCTGAAACAACAGTACCTACATTCATTTTCTCTCTGGCAGCTTCTGGTAGCATAAATCCGCTAGCTGTCTTTTCAGCAGCTTGTTCTAGTTCTATAAGAACCATCTCTCCTAAAGGTTCAATTCCAATCGACATTTTTTTACTCCGTATTTGAGTTAGGCAAGCCTCCGAGTGATAAATTTCACAAGCAGTAACCAACCTGAGGTTGTCTACTCCAGCCCCTATATAAAATTGATTATAATCCTTTAATTAAATCTAACAAAACTTTCCTTGGTTCCGATGATTTAACAACACCCGATGCAAGCAAGATTCCTTGGGAACCCAAAGATATTGCTTTAGAAATGTCATCTTGGTTCTTTACTCCTGCACCGCAAAGTACTGCGATATCTGAATTTATCTTCTTAACTATTTCAACAGTATCTGAGATTATTTCAGGTTTAGCTGTTGAAACTGAGATATCTCCTCCGATCAATTCAGGAGGTTCTACTGCAATCATATCGGGATTAAAATGCGCTCCTTTTTCTGAAGATTCTAAATCTGCAGTACAAAGAACTGTCGATAACCCAAGCTCCTTACAGCGATTTATTGTTTTTTCAATCTCTTCCCAACTCATTTGGCACTCAGCATGATTTACCAAAGTACCAACTGCCCCGGAATATCTAACTGCTTCAGGTAATATAGATCCAGTATGTGATCCATAGTTTACACCATCAACATGCTGTGCGAATATAGGAATTTTTAGATTATCACTAAAATCTACTAAATCAATAGCGGAAACGGCGGCTGCTAAGTTTACATTATATTCAATAGATATTTCTTCCATTATTTTACATAAGTCAAAACCGTCTGCACCATAACCCTGCTCGTATGCTTTTAGGTTCACAATTATGATTGGGGAATCATTTCTCATAAAATCCCATGAAACAAGCATTTAATGACTCTTTGGGAATCATTATAAAATAATGCCAACAGTGCCCATATGTGTCTATTGATAATACCAAAAAAATTCTAGTAACTGGTGCCGCAGGTCAAATTGGAATTGAATTAACGGCTGCGCTTAGAGAAAAATATGGTACTGAAAATGTAATGGCCATAGATATAAGAGAAACTGAAGTGGCAAAGAACGGCCCATTCAAGATATGTAATATATTAGATTTTAATAAATATAAAAAAATAGTGAATGATAATAATATTGGTACAGTGTACCATTTGGCAGCTATATTATCTGCTACAGGGGAAAAAAATCCAAAACTCTGTTTTGATATTAACATGAATGGACTTCAAAACGTTCTAGAGGTGGCTAGGGAATATGAACAACGGATATTCTGTCCAAGCTCTATTGCCGTTTTTGGACCAGATATACCAAAAGAAAATACGCCTCAAGATGTTGCATTGAATCCAACTACTGTTTATGGTTTAACTAAAGTAGCTGGAGAATTATTATGTGATTATTATTTTAATAAATATAATATTGATATTAGGGGAATACGATATCCTGGATTAATTAGCTGGAAGAATAGACCAAATGGAGGAACCACGGATTATGCAGTCGAGATTTATTTTAAGGCTGCTAAAAATGAAAACTATCAATGTTTTGTAAATGAACAAACTAAATTGCCAATGATGTATATGCCTGATGCAATTAGAGCAACTTTGGAACTTATGGAAGCTCCATTAGAGTCTCTAAAACATCATTCGAATTATAATCTATCTGGAATGAGCTTTACAGCTTTGGAACTTGTAGAAGCCATTCAGAAAATAATGCCTGATTTTGAATGTAACTTTAAACCGGATTATCGCCAGGAGATTGCAAATTCATGGCCTATCTCTGTAAATGATGACGCTGCAAAAGAGGAATGGGGATGGAAACCAAGTTTTAATCTCACTAGTATGACTAAGGATATGCTGAAAAATTTGAGGAATTAATGACTACGCCGACTGACTGGATGAAATCTGAATATGAAGACTTAGTCAAAAAAGGATTTGATTGGAAACCTCCTGTAATTAGTGGACCATCAACTGGTAAAACTATTATCGATGACAAAGAAAGAATCATGCTCTGTGCAAATAATTATCTCAGCATGAGTAACCATCCTAAAGTCAAACAAGCTGCCATTGATGCAGTAAAATCTCATGGCGCCGGAAGTGGAAGTGTTAGACCTATTGCTGGTAATATGGATATCCACAATGAATTAGAAGAAACCATTGCAAGATTCAAAAATCGTGAAGCTGCACTGTATTACCAAACTGGATTTGCTGTAAATTCAGGATTGATTCCACAATTAGTAGGTAAAAATGATTCTATTATTTCAGATCAACTTAACCATGGGTCAATTATTGATGGAGTGAGATTATCTAGTGTAAAAAAAGAAAATCGAACAATTTATGCCCACAATGATATGGGAGAATTGGAAGATAGATTGAAAGAAGCCACAAAGGAAAGTGAAAAAACTTTGGTAATTAGTGATGGTGTCTTCTCTATGGATGGCGATATTGCTCCTTTGGATAAAATAACAAAATTAGCGATAGAATACGGAGCTATGACATACATTGATGATTGTCATGGTGAAGGTGTACTAGCTGGTGGAAGAGGAATTGGTGCCCATTTTGGAGTTGAAGATGAAGTTGATATGGAATCTGGATCTTTTTCCAAAGCATTTGGAGTCGTAGGTGGCCTTGTTGCTGGTGAAAAACACATGGTTGATTATGCTTTCAACAAATCAAGAACAATGTTGCTGTCTGGTTCTGCGCCTCCTGCCACTATTGCTGCTTGTAAAGCTTCAATTGAAGTCTTGGAATCGGAACCTGAACATGTCGAGAAACTATGGTCAAATACTGAATATTTCAGAAAAGAAGTCCAAACTATGGGATTTGATACAGGAGTATCTGAAACCCCGATTATTCCAGTAATGTGCGGTGAATCTCATAAAGCTAAAGAATTGAGTGCAGAACTATTGAAATTGGATGTTTTTGCATTACCAATTGTTTTCCCAATGGTTGCTCCTGACAAATCTAGAATTAGAGTTATGATGAGTACGGGATTAGAGAAAGAGGATTTAGATCATGCACTGAATGCATTCGAGAAAGGCGGAAAATCCTCAGGAATCATATAATGGAAGATGAATGGAAGGATAAACTAACTCCAGAACAATACCAAGTGTGCAGATGTAGTGCTACAGAACCTCCATTTGACAATGAATATTGGGATTGTCATGATAACGGAAATTATCATTGTACATGCTGTGATGAAATTTTATTTGAATCTGAACACAAATTTGATTCGGGAACTGGATGGCCTAGTTTTTTCAAAGAAGCTACTAAAGAAATTATTACTGAAAAAGAAGATATATCCTATGGAATGAAACGTGTTGAAGTAGTTTGCTCGAACTGTAAATCTCACTTAGGACATTTGTTTGATGATGGCCCTCAACCTACTGGTTTGAGATATTGTATTAATTCAGCTTCACTAAAATTAAAAAATGAGTGAAGGAACTACTTTCCAAAGGAAAGTCTGGAGTGAAATAGACAAAATACCTTGTGGAAAAGTTATAACTTATAGGCAAATTGCTGAAAATATTGGACATTCTAAAGCTGCAAGAGCGGTTGCAAATGCTTGTGGAGCAAATCCAAACCCAATCAAAACACCTTGTCACAGAGTAATATGTTCTAATGGTGATATTGGAGGCTATAGTGGATCTGGTGGTGTTAAACAGAAGATAAACTTGTTGAGAGAAGAAGGTGTGAACTTATTCTGAAATCTCGCTCAACCAAGCTCCACCAAATACGAAAACTGCATTGTAAAGAACTAATAGCATAAATGCTAATTCAAAATTAGATGAGCCTGTAATTAAAGAATCTGTACACCTAATTGCAGCTTCAATAACTGTAAACAATAGAATAGGTATAGCAAAAAGAGATGTAATCATCCAACCACCATGCAATGGTGTGGCACTACTTGCAGCTAAGATTCCAACTGCAGAAAGACCTATGCAACCAAATAAAACTACCAAATAAGCTAAGAATAAGTCATTACCAAATTGATTTTCAAATATTACAACATAAAGAACAAAAATTACACTACTCAAAACCCATAAAAGTGCTAAAGAACCAAACATCCTTCCTAAAAATAATTGATATCGTGATATTGAAGACAATTTGAGAATATCTAACGTACCTCTTTCTACTTCTCGTGTGGAAATATGTGTAATCAAACCCAAACCGGTTAACAAAATAGAAGCCCACAGAATTCCTGAACCTGTGATTAATGAATTAGTAACTATAGAAAATTTAAAGGACATTAAAATCATAAAAGAAAGCATACATGATGCAACTATACCTTGTAATGATCTGAACTCTATTTTCAATTCCTTTTTGATAAGAACAATTATCGAATTCATTTGATTTCACCTCTAACTAACTCTACTAATCTGTCCGCATAGGTGACTTTATCATGAGTAACAAGTAAAATACTACAATCATTATCTTTAGCCTTCTTCAATAAATTAGAGATAATTTCAGTACCTTCCGTGTCAAGACCTGTAAATGGTTCGTCTAAAAGTAACGTAGTTGGTGAATGAGAAAGAGCCATAGCAAAACCTAATCTCTGAATCATACCTCTTGAATAGTTACCAGATAAATCATCACTAAAAGAAACTAAACCAACTTGACCTAAAAAGTCACGAGCTCTTGCCTCTGCATCATCTATTGAGTTCAATTCAAGCCATAACTTCAGATTTTCAGCTCCAGACAATTCCGGATAAAAGGGTGGATTGTGAGCCAAATAACCTATACGTGAACGAACTTCTTCTGGATATTTCTCTAAATCAAAACCATCTACTTCAGCTAAGATATAACTATCTGGAAAATCTAAAGTATTGATAGAACGGAGTAACGTAGTTTTACCGCTTCCATTATTGCCAATTAATGTTACTATTTCACCTGAATTTATTTCTAAATCAATACCTCTTAAAATTTTTCTAGAACCAAATGATTTAAAGAACGAATTGAGCCTAATCATTTATTGAAAATTCACGAGAATATTTTTCTGCTGCGGCTGCCGGATCATCTGAGAGATAAATTCCTCTTCCAACAATTATGTAATCTGCTCCAGCTTTGAGCGTTTCACGAGAACTACCTCCTTGAGCGCCTACTCCTGGAGATATTATCTTTAAATTACCTACTAAATCTCTTATTTTAGTTACATCTTCAGGTCTTGTAGCTGGAGCAATTACACCAGTAACTCCTATTTCTAAAGCTAAAGCACAAAATCTTTCAATATCAAAAAAATCGCCACCTTTAGGATGAGACATAGTTATTACTACATAAATTTCTTTAGAATCTGCTACTTCTTTAATCGCCTTAAGAGACTCCGGACCTGGAAAAGCATGTGCTATAATTCCTGAAGCTCCAGCATCAAAGACTGCTTCTGAAATAAGTCTGTTTGTATTAGGAATATCTGCAACTTTAAAATCACAAATTACTGGACAAAACTTAGATATTTCAGTAACAATACCTAATCCTGCAGATAAAACTAAAGGATAATTAATCTTTATTTTAGCAACAAAGGGGGAAACTATCTTAGCAATCTCTAAAGCTCGAGCTGGATCTGTTTCATCCAGAGCGAGTACAAGCCGTGAAGACATTAAATCTCTAGCTTCCCGGTTAGAACAGAAATTGCATATTTTAATTCTGCAACTGCTGCTACTGCTTCTCTCCTTACTTGGAAAAGATCCTGAGGATCCATCTCTTTACCCAAATTAGACTCTACAAATATCATCTTTTCAAGACTACGCTCAATAGTGTCTACTATTATCTGACTTCGAGCAGAACGTCGTAAACCTTCTTCATCAATCTTAACTTCATCGGCCATAGCTTTAGCTCACCACTAGAGTGGGATATAACCATTTGGCTAAAGCTTGAAATTGTGAATCTATATTATTCTAAGTTAAATCTTCACGAGTAAACATTGAAATTCCGACAGGATCTCTTGGAAGCGGACCTTTCTTTTCAGCTACAACTGTATTTATTCCTACTTTAGAAACTAATTCAATTAGTCTTTGTGTAATAATTCCGTCCATAACCAAGGTATTTACTCCATTGCTTTTGTGCTTTTCCAGAACTTCTTGAAGACCACCAATGGAAACTTCATCAGCCATCTCATCACCCATTAATAATCGTGCATTTTTACTTCCTTGAAGCTGATCTAATTGCTCAATATAAATTGGGCTAGCTACGGCTGGCTCTACTGGGACTTCTGGTGCAGGTTCAGCTTCCTTAGGAGCTGCTGCTTTAGGTACGGAACTGGATTTTGGACTAACCTTAGAAGGACCTTTTGGGTTATTCTTCTTAGCTGGTTTTTTTGAATTACCAGAACCTGGTCTGGCCCATTTATTTTGTTCCATAAACAATTCTGCTGTCACTTTGTCTCTCAAAGATTTCATTATTTGTTTATGTGTCAAATATTCGACTTCAGTATTTTCTGGAGCTCGAGCAATGAAATCTATTTCAGCAACTTGTAAAAGTTCTTGAATTATCATTTGGCCACCTCTGTCGCCATCAACAAAGGCTGTAACTGTTCTTTCCTTACTTAGTCCTACGACTTCCTTAGGTATGTTAGTTCCTTCGACTGCTACTGAGTTCTTTATTCCATGTTTCAATAAATTCAAAACATCTCCACGCCCTTCAACAACTATGACTGCGTCACTAGTTTCAACATTCGGACCTGCAGGTAATTTACCTTTAAATCGAACTATTTCTTCTACTTGAAGTGCTTGACGAACTGTGTCTGTTATTGTTGAACCTGCAGTTCGGGAATTTTTGATTAAGTCAATCAATAATGTGCGTGCGCGATCAATAATTGTTTCACGCTTAGTAGAGCGACTGTCTTCTAACGCTGTAATTTTAACTGTAGCCTTACAAGGACCTACACGTTCTACCGTTTCTAAAGCTGCCGCAAAAACTGAAGTTTCTACTTGGTCCATACTAGAAGAAATTACTATCTCTCCTGTGGATTTTCCTTTATCACTTCGTATTTCTACTTCTACACGGCCCATTCGTCCGCTTTTCTGAAGATCACGAAGATCTAATTCATCACCTAATAATCCTTCTGTCTGACCGAAAACGGCCCCTACTACATCTGATTTATTTACTACGCCATTTGCTCTAATTGAAGCTTTAATTACGTATTTACTACTTGTTGGATCTATATTCATATTACCATCTCTTTTTGTGTTTAACCTCTGAACCATGGGCGGGTTAATTCTGTTTCTAATGCCTATGTATAAATCCAAAGGCAGATTTGTGAATTGGTTACCGTCAATGACCCTAAGGCCTACGTTCTGCTGAGGTAGACCGTTATTAAAACTAGCGGTGATGTTTTATGCATGCCTATTCGTGCTAAATTAGTGCATTCCGTTACATTGATAGCTCAACCACGCAATAAACACCCGATGTTGAAAACCAGTGCCCTTAAATTAGGCAATTATGAAATTAAAAATAGAGGGACTTTTGGATTATTATGGTTTACTGATTTTGGGGAAAAATTCTGGGAAGCTTGTACAACTGTTGACGACGGAGCAAAGATAAGACTCCGAGAAAGTGGCTTTGACGAAATGAATTGGAGTATTTCTTTTCGGTTTGCAGGTTTTAAGGCCAGACTTAGCGCAATAAAATATAAAGGATTTTTTGGAAGTCCAAAAAACTCTTTGATTGAACTTAAAATTGGTACTGAAAATCCTAATGATTTAAGAATGTTCTTACAAGCTCTTTGTACTAAATTCGATAACCCTCCTTGGATTCTAAATAATTGGAAGAAAGTAGAAGCTACTATCGGAATGAGTAAAGAAGATATTATCAAATCCTGGTCTGAATCCATGGGTCGTGAAATTACCGAAGAAGAAACTAAACTCAAAGGATGGGGAAGTTCACTTTTCGGATCTAAGTCAAAGACTGAGGCTATTGTTGAAAATGACGATATAGAAATTTTTGAAGATCAAGATGGTATCGAAATTAAAATGAAGATACATGGAGCTTTGGAAGTAGACGGAAAAGAATATGCTATCATGTCTTACGTTGATAATATAACTTCTGAATTTGATATTATGATGATAAATCGTGGACGAGATAACAAAGTATCATATTCTAACGTAGAAGACGATGAATTATATGAACAATTAAGTGAAGCTGCAGCACAACATTTGGAAACAAATAGTGCGGCATAATTACTTTGATTTTTTTAAACCGGTGCCAATAGTTATAACTCAGGGGCCGGTATATCAGTCTGGAAGATTACCGCCTTCGCAAGGCGGAGGTCGTGGGTTCAAATCCCACCCGGTCCACCAATAGGAGAAAAATGAGTAAAGAATTAGATTTGGAATCATTAAGACACGGAAAAGAACTCGTAAAACGTGGTTTCGCAAGAATGCAAAAAGGCGGAGTAATCATGGATGTGGTTAATGCTAAACAAGCAAAAATTGCAGAAGATGCTGGTGCTGTCGCAGTTATGGCTTTGGAACGTGTACCTTCAGACATAAGGGCTGATGGTGGTGTTGCAAGAATGTCAAATCCTAATATGATTAAAGAGATTATAGAATGTACTACTATTCCAGTTATGGCAAAATGTAGAATTGGACATACTGCTGAAGCTAAAGTTTTGGAGGCATTAGGTGTT
Source organism: Methanobacteriota archaeon (assembly GCA_014240255.1). Taxonomy (GTDB): domain Archaea; phylum Thermoplasmatota; class Poseidoniia; order MGIII; family CG-Epi1; genus CG-Epi1. Next base: position 23,885 of record JAAZXG010000003.1, on the reverse strand, counting down.
GACATGATTGATGAATCTGAAGTTTTGACGCCTGCAGATCCCTATTATCACGTCGTGAAAGACGACTTTACAGTACCCTTTGTCTGCGGTGCAACTTCTCTTGGTGAAGCCGTTAGAAGAATATGGGAAGGTTCGGCAATGATAAGAACAAAGGGAGAAGCTGGCACAGGAAATGTTGTTGCTGCAATGAGACATGCAAGACTATTACAAGCTGAAATAGCTGCTGTTCAAGCTTCTACAAAATTAGAAAAGATTGCTACCCGTATGGTTGATAAATTCTTTGTTTTAGATGAAGAAGCAAAAGGAAATTTAGGAGAGTCTGCAGGTTATAACGCATTCGGAAAATCTAGAAAAAATATTGAAGGTGAAGTCACTGAAATTCTCGGTGAAATTAAGAAATTAGGACGTTTACCTGTTGTTACTTTCACTGCCGGCGGTATTGCTACACCTGCTGATGCAGCGTTAATGATGCAATTTGGGATGGATGGAATATTTGTAGGATCTGGAATTTTCAAGTCTGAAGATCCAACTACAATGGCTAAAGCCGTTGTAGAAGCGACAGCTCACTTTGATGATGCTAAGTTAGTAGGAAAAGTGTCTGAAGGATTGGGTGATGCCATGGCTGGTTTAGAAGAATCTAAACTAGATACTAAAATGGCAAAACGCGGACACTAATCAGAAACCATTTTGCCACAAACCAAAAGCTCTGTAAACAAAACTAATTGCAAAAAGAAACATTGCTACTCCACATATTCTCAATGCTAGTTGATAATTCTCAGCTGAAATATTGCCTTTGGCCTTACTGAAAAAATAAGCTATTGTAATCTTAACTAAAACAATACTAATCAAAAAAGATAGTGCATAAGCTACTGGAGCAAAATGTTCTTCATCAGCTGCTGTAGCCATAATTGGACCACCCACTAAGAACCAAAAAACATACACACTTGGATTCAACAAGTTAGTGATAATACCTCGCATAAATGATTTGGAAATATCTACTTCTTCGGAATCAATCTCTGGAAGACCTAAACTGAAGCATTCCATTCCCATTCGTGTAAGAAATACAGCCCCTATTAGTGAAATACAGCACAGAATAAGTGGTTGCGTTGCTATCCAACCTGCAACAAAAATACTAAGTATGATCAAAGGCCCATCAGTGAAAATAGGAGCTGAAGCAGCTCGTATTCCGCCCTTGAAACCATTTGTCAATGTTTCTTTGATTACTGTTGTTAAAAGCGGTCCTGGCTTTACTCCTTCGACTATGCCTAGTGTAACTCCGGCAATAGCAAGACCAATGACTAGGTCAGTTTCCATACCCTAGTCTCTCTTAGTTTAATTCTCTAATTACTGAATAAAGAATCGCGGTAGATGTATGCAACAGCTCCGAAAGCAGCCAAAACAACAATTATTATCATTGTCATAGATGTAACATCAGATGAATCATCTTTAGCACTAATTGTTATTGGCTTTGAAAGTTCGTTCTTTTCTTGACTTTCATCAACAATATTGGTTGAATCTGCATCCACATAAATTGTCTGAGAACCTGACACTGCAGTCCAAGTTGTGGTAACATTTACGTTTGTACCATTGTTTAGAGCTTCTAAATCACTGCCATCAATCATTGCTGTACCAATTACAGTGCCTTCTAAATTATCCAAATAGAAAGCTACTTCGAAAGCACTATCTATTTTTGCATCGTCACAAAGACACCTAACAGTTGCATCTAGAGTAATAATATTTCCTTCTTCAAGATTATCACTAAAGCTCATGGAAACCATGTAAATATCTGGTCTAGATTTCAAAGCTGGTTTAATCTTGTATGAGATAACATCAGACATATTTGAAGAATCGGTTACAGTAAGAACGACATTAAAGCCATCCTCAGTTGTTCCATTGAAAGTATGGTTAATATTCATTCCATTACCTTCATTACCATCTCCAAAGTCCCAAGCATAAACTAAATCATCTCCAGAGTTATCTGAAGAACGACTTGCATTGAAGAATGTTTTTTCACCTTCTATTGAAGCCCCATTAATTTCACTACCTGTTTCATTTAGATAATGCCAACTAAAGTCTGCACTAGGTGAAGTGATATCATTAACTATTACTGATAGCGTTTCGGTATCTGAATTACCGGCAATATCTGTTACTGTTAAAACAACATCATATGTTCCGGGATTATCAAATATATGATTTACAATTGAACCTGAATCGGAAGATTCATCTCCAAAGTCCCAAGAATAAGAAGCAATACCTACTGAATCACTGGAAGTAGAACCATTGAAAATAGCAGTATTGATATCTTCATCAAGATTCATTCCGTCATAAGTAATATCCTCTGATCCTGCATTGGTTTTCACAGTTGTTGCAAAAGCAGCAACAGGACTATCTCCATCTGCTACAATTGTAATACTTGCTGTGTCTTGTGCTCCGAATTCATCAGTGACAGTAACACTTACTGAATGCTCGCCAGCTGCATATGAGCTTGAGAATGTTTCTGAACCCCAGCTGTAAGTGAGTCCTCCAACTGGTGAAGTTGAAGAAGATGCTGAAAAGTTAACAGTTCCATCTGCTGCTATAACGTGCTTATCGTCCATTTCAGTTGTTTCACTTGTTACAGACATACTGGCTGTAGGTCCTGGATTCAACTTAATCATACGGTCACCTGATAGTGGTTCCATTGACTGTCCACCATTTGATGGAGCTGCATTAATGTAAATTGTACCATCATCAGCTGCTGAATTACCATTAACATTCATATTATGAGTATCTGTGCCTGAAACACTAGCTATTCTCTTTACTGAAGGTGTAGAACCTGCGTGATAAGCGTAAACATAAACTTCAGAACCTGCCGTAGGTTGTAAGTAGTAAGTATATCCAACTTTAGTTGAATCATACCATGTAGACGAAGTTGCATCATACATGAAAACATTTGCATTAGATAATGGATTACCTGAAGAATCGAAAACGCGTACAGTTTGCTTGTTAGTATTGTTCAAAGCATTCATTACTATATTTGTATCTGCAGTAGTTCCAAAGGCAGTAGTATAACCTGATGCTTCTACTCTAATATCATATTGATCTGCAGTTAAAGATTCAAAATCTGTGTTACCTTCATCATCAGTTGCATTGGAAACTGTATATCCTACTGAAATATCATTCCACCAAGAGTCCTCAGTGGTTGCTGACATAAGATAAACTGTAGCATCTTCAATAACAGTATCATCTCCATCCTTTACATTGACTGTGACGGTAGTAGAACCAGATGGGGCTGCAACCATAGATACTTCAGTCAAAGGTAAATCTGAAGGTATAGTCCAATTGTCTAATACTGACAAATAACCCGCTTTTGAATATCTAACCGAATATTCACCATCGTATAAATTATCAAATGAGTATGAACCATCATCTTCACTAGTAGTAGTTGCTGAATTTCCAGATTCTTGATTAATATAAGTCACAGATACACCAGAGGAATCTGTTGAGGAAATGAAACCAACTGCATTATAATCTGCAGCTGAAGAGTCCTCTGACATTAGTCCTAACAAGGCTCCTGATAGGAGCATTGCTACGGCTAGCAAGGCTATTCGCGAATTACGCTTTTGAGTCATATTCATTGTCTCCAGAGAGCAAATGCTCTCACTCGGGGTCCGTTGGAAAAGAGAGGCATTTATAAAGATTGGGAAAAAGAATAAGGGGCATTTTAGGGGCTATTTATAGACGATAGAAGCCATTTTATGAAACAAAAATCGCAGGCCTTAATGGAGAACTCTGATTTCCTTTGGTCACGTGTCTAGACCTTGCCTTATCTGCATTAACAACAGAGATTTCACAGCTAAATATTTTACTGAAAAAATCTATGGACGCAGAGAGTATTTCCTCTTCATCAATCTGTAAACTGTACTTACTCTGCCAACCTGGGCCTAATGAAGGAATATCTCTCAAAACCCATTTCTTCAAGAAATCAGCCCCTAATTTCTTTGACTCTGGGGGTATATTTGGCATTACACTTGAAATGAGTTGATTTAATTTAACTTGACCGCGACCATCTGCTAATTGCCCGGCTGTATGAATTGCATTCCATTTCCATTCTGGAGCAACTATGAATACGATTTCTTTAGGATTATCAATACCAGCTATATTCAAAATGGCTCTAGTATCATCTAAAGTCTGTCTAACTAAATCTTCACCAGTTACCAAAGTTAAATCAGGCTCATGACCTTCTGGAAAAACTTGATTGAGAACAAAACCATCTTCACCACTAATAGACCAAGCTTCTTCGGCAGTATGTGGAACAACTGGAGCAATGCCCCTAGTTACAATCGATATGTATTCTTTCAAAATATCTTTATGAGCTTCTCCAGTTCTCTGAAGATACCATTTGAAGTATTGAGGTAGTTCAAAGAAAAGAAGACGTGTTGAAGTTCTAAACTTGAGCCTTTCAGAGGCTGCATTAGCTTGATGGGAAATACTTGCCATAATTTCACGAAACCAATCATCAACCGAATGTGAAGTTGTGCGGCCCTTCTCTTTATTCTCTTTTACAAAAGATAGCCAATTATTCAACTTTTTACCTGCAGTTTCAGCAAATGACAATTCCCAATTAGGATCATCTAAACCTTCACCTGCATTGCATAATGTAAAACGGACAACATCGGCACCATACTTTTCATTCAATTCTTTAAGTGTGAAAAAATTACCTTTGGATTTAGACATTTTTTCGCCATTAACAAGAACCCAGCCATTAACTGCAAAACCTCTTGGCCATTTATTTTTCTCAAACATTGCGGTATGATTGAATAAACTAAAAGCTAAATGATTTTGAATCAGATCTTTACCACTAATTCGTAAATCATATGGATACCAATAATTGAATTCATTACGCCATTTGAGAACATCTGCCTGCGCCACGCCACTTTCATCGGCAGCTAATTTGGTATTTCCTTCGCCAAATATGGCATCAAATAATGATTCCGTTAACTGGTCTGCATCTAATTCCTTCAAGTAATGAGCAACTGTGTAGAAGGCCATGTAAATTGTTGAATCACTCAATGATTCAATAACCCAATTTTCATCCCACGGTAATCTTGTTCCTAACCCTTTTTCTCGAACACATGCCCAATTTTTCAACCATTGTAAAACATATTCAAATTGTGAACGCGACTTTGTAGGATATAATTCCATAGAGGCAAGTGCCTCTTCAGTTGTTTTAGTCCAATCTTCACTACTATATTCTAAGAACCATTGATTGTCTACAATTTTAACCATACAATCTGCAAGCCATCGTGATTGAACGGGACCTGTGAGCTCATAATAAATATCTGCTTTTCCTTTTTCTACTAATTTATTTTTTACGATATCTCTAGCTTCTTCAACTGATTTACCTGCCACATAATCTGCAGATTCTAACATGACACCATGATTGAAACTGTGCATGTACAATTCTTGTTTAGCTTTATCCAATTTATTTCTTTCAGTTTGATTTTTGACTCCTAAGTCTTCGCAAAGTTTCGGCGCTGGAAGCGTGCCCATTTCTCCTGAATCTAATATCGGAATTGGTTGAATTGCTTTGACTTCTTCAAAATCTAAGCCCCATCTTTCACAATCTGAACTAGAACTTTGTAAATCCACTAAGCCTTGATAATCATCTGGGGAATCACTAGGAACTGAAGTGACAATTCCAGATCCAATTGAAGCATCGCAAAATTTTGAAGGCAAGACAATTACTTCTCTATTAATTTGAGGAGCAACGTATCTTTGTCCAACTAAACTACGACCTTCAACTTCCTCTAATTCTTCTACTTCATGACCTTGTAGTCTTAGTTTCTGAGGCATTGCCTGTGACATAACCCATATTTCTTCACCAACTTTTGCCTTAACATATGTGCCTTTACCATCGACCCAAATGTTAGTTTGACCGAATACGGTTTCAGGGCGTAATGTTGCAGCAACAAGGAAATATTCTTCACCTTTAAATTTTAACAGAGTATATTCTTGTGGTGTTTCACCTTCTCCAGAAAGTCTATCATGATCTCCAACTACAGTTTCTCTTTTAGGACACCAAACAACTGGAAAACTGCCTTTAATCAAATATTCTTTAGCTAATAATTGGTTGAATTGCCACCGTATAAAATGATCGTAAGAAGGGTTTAAACTAGTTGTAATGAAACTTCGTCTCCAGTCTACAGAAGCTCCGAATTCTTTCAAATCTTTAATTGCTTTTCCTGGGAAATGATTGGTCCATTCTTCAGGCTTTGAAAATTTCTTGATAAGTGAATCACTTAGACCCATCTGTTTCAATGCTTGAATTTGAGTCTTTTCACCTTCTTTAACTCTCTGAGCTGCAGCTACAATTGGCGTTCCAGTACAATGGAATGCAAAAGGGAAAAGTACATTTTTATTCTTCATTCTTTGATATCTAGAAACCATATCTGCTCGGAGATAGGTGAATGCATGACCTAGATGCAAATATCCATTCATGTAAGGATATGGACAGTTAACAAAATACTTCTCTTGATCTTCCTTAGGCTCTGATTCGAAGAGCTTGGCTTCCTCCCATTTTTTTTGCCACTTTTTCTGTAAAGCCTTTGGATTCACATATTGCGAGAGGAGGGACCCTTAAAAAATTAGACAAAAAGTGCCAACTAGGGATAAAATATACCCAAAAATATGGAAAAGTGACGAATAGTAATTATAGGACCATTCAATCCGCGGTGAACAATGATACGTTTTGGACCCGCAGGAATCCCTCTTTCCTGCAAAGGAAGAACCATTAGAGATGGTATTGAGGATATTCACGCACTAGGCTTACACAGTATGGAAATTCAGCTTGTAAGGGGCAAATATGTTGATGAACTCGATGATTTTGAAGAACTAGGAGGAATTGCCCAATCATTGGACATCCACATGGCAATCCATGCTCCATACTATATGGATTTTCTAGGCAATGGATATATGAGAAATAAATCTAATAAATTCCTTGAATTTGCTGGAGAAGTTGGAAACAAAATTGGTGCACGAAAAGTAGTTACACACATTGGGCCTTATCATGGAATTTCTTCGAGAGAGGCAATTGAAAGATTAGTGCCTATGTTCAGAGAGATGAGAAATCATTACTTAGAAAATAATTACAGCCCAGTTATTGGAATCGAATTATCTGGAAAACCTGACCTTTTCGGAAGTATCAGAGAAGTTATGGAAATATGCCACCGCGTTAGAGGAGTTATTCCAGTAATCAACTGGCCACATTTACACGCCAGAGGTGGACGTTGGTTAAATGACAGAGATAGTTTCAAACGTGTTTTCAAATATATTGATGATTCATTAGGATTGAAAGATTTCTATATGCACTTTTCAGGTGTTGAATTCGATATTGAAGGAAATGAAAGACATTATTCTCCTATCAAAAAGGGAGAAATTAAATTCGAGTATTTGGCTGAAGCAATATTAGAAAATGATTACAACGTAATTGTTATCTCAGATTCTCCTTTGATGGAGCATGATGCAATGTATATGAAGCTAATAACTGAAAGAGTAGAAGCTAGGCGTCAAGAAAGAATGGCAAGACGTGAAGCTGCTGATAAGATTAAAGAATCAAGAAAAGCTGCTGCTGTAAAATAATAAGTTGCTTTTTGGAAATGCATACGACGTGAACCAGGCCTAAAGTCAAATAATATATACAGCCTCTAAATCGTGAGCTGTCTGACGGCCATAGCGGTGGTGATCACCCGTTCCCATTCCGAACACGGAAGTTAAGCCCACCCGCGTATTCGGCGGTACTGTGGTGCGCGAGCCCACGGAAATCCGAGTACGCCGTCAACTTTTTTCAAGATAAATTCCATATACCCACACTCTGTAAACATTAAAGCATGGATGCAAAAGAAATTACTGACGCATTAGCCACCGTAACGGATTCTTACTTCAAAAAAGATATTATTTCACTAGGATATGTCAAGGGTATGACTATCGGAAAAGACACCTTACGTTTCTCTCTAAGATTGCCAGCACCATTGATGCCGGGGCACGAAATAATTGCCCAGAAATGTAGAGAAGCTCTAAAAAATGTAAAAGATATCGGTGAAATAGAAATAAAAAAAGACTGGGAAGTTCAACGATTACCTTCACTCAATGCACCCAATACACCTCAAGCCCTTAAGACTGTGAAAAATATTATTGCAATTGCATCCGGAAAAGGAGGCGTAGGGAAATCTACAGTTACAGTCTGTATCGCTGAAGCATTTGCTAAGGCTGGTGCAAAAGTTGGTATTTTAGATATTGATGTTTATGGTCCAAGTATTCCTAACATGGTAGGTCTTGGAGATCATCAATTAGGTGGTTCACAACAAGGCGTTCTAGAACCTGTTGAAGCTCATGGCATGAAAATTATGTCAATGGGATTCTTAGCAACTAAAGATACGCCAGTCGTATGGAGAGGACCTATTGCATCACAACTAGTTCAACAATTCTTAGGAGCTGTGGACTGGGGAGACTTAGATTATTTGTTTGTTGATATGCCTCCAGGAACTGGAGATATTCAGCTTACACTTTCACAATCAGTTCCGTTAACCGGTGCCGTAATTGTGACAACACCTCAAGAGATTGCACATACTATCGCTGAAAAAGGACTAAGAATGTTCCAGCAAGTTAAAATCCCGATATTGGGGATTGTTGAGAATATGGCTGGTTTTACACCACCCGGTTCTGATGAAGTTTTCCATATCTTTGGAGAAGGTGGTGGAAAATCTGCCGCTGAAGAATTTGATTTGCCATTATTAGGTAAGATATCACTAAAACAAGAACTCCGAGAGGCTATGGATGAAGGTAAATTTGTTGAAGATGATAATATCAAATCAATTGCATCTTTAATCGCAGTTGAAGCGATGATGATTGTTACAAATGAAGAGCTATCTCCATTTTCACCACAAGAAATGAATTTAGTAAATGACGGGAAAACTTTGGTCATTAAATGGCAAGACAATGTTGAACATGTAATTTCTGCTTTCAATGTAAGATTCAAATGTCCTTGTGCTCACTGTGTAGATGAAATTACAGGTGTGCAGTTGATTAAAGAAGAAGATATTCCACCAAATGTTAAAATTTTAGAATCTGTACCTGTTGGAAGATATGGGGTTAAATTTTCATTTGATGATCCAAGCCCTGGAGCTAATGCTGGAATATTCACATTTACATTTCTTAGACAGCTTGGTGAAGAAGCTGTAGAAAATGCTTCTTTTGACGTTTAAGAGATAACAAATCTTTATTAATCAGTGTAGGGGTCAATAATCATGTTAGCACAGCAAATTAAAATTCGTGGTGAACCAACCGCAGACCCTCAAAAATGTAGATTCGTTCTTGATGGAGAAGTGCTTTCAAGAGCTTCTGTTTCTTTTACCCGAGATTCTGATATGGAAAAAGCTCCATTGGCTAAACAATTATTAGATTTACCTTATATTGCACAAGTGAATATTGCTGGACAAGTTGTAACTTTAACCGGAGACAACGTAGAAAGTTGGCCAGCTATCGGAAAAGAAATTGGAGGAGTCATACGTTCTCAACTTGAAAGTGGAGAAGCTCCGGTAACTGAAGAAGTAATGGATACTGGAAATAGCGAATTATTTGATCAAGTAAATGAATTAATCAAAAATGACGTAAATCCAAGTATTGCCTCCCATGGTGGAGTCATTACACTACACAATGTATCAGATGGAAAAGCATACGTAACAATGGGTGGAGGCTGTCAAGGCTGCAGTGCATCTAGTGTTACTCTAAAACAAGGTGTTGAATCTTATATTGTTGCTAAAGTAGATGAAGTAAACGAAATTGTTGATATTACTAACCATTCTGAAGGTGTGAATCCATACTACACTGAACCTCTTCCTCAACAATCAACTGGAGGCAGTTGTGGTTGCAGCAGCGGAAGTAGTAGTGGTGGCGGTTGTGGATGTAGTACTGGTGGTAGCAGTTCAAGTCATGACCATGGCGCCGGCTGTGGTTGTCATTAGTAAAGTCTGACATCAGTTTTAATACTTGCATTATATCACCATATTATCTTTACAAGGTAACATGGCTAAAGAACCTAATTTTGAAGAGGATTCCACAGAGGAAATTGTAGATGATGACAGTCAAAGTGAAGACCTATCTGATGAAATAACACCTATAGAAAACTTAGAGTTTGAAGATGAAGATAGTAAAACTGAATTACCAATTGGATATGAAAGAAAATTAGGCGAAGAAGAAGATGAAGATGAAAAAACTTTCTTACAACGAAATATTAAAAAAACTATTGAATATCTTAACGGAAAAAGTCGAAATGTTGTAATTGCAACTCTTTTGGTCTTTCTAATTAGTATTATTAACTTTATCACATGGAATTTTACAGAAATTGAAATTTTGAAATATGTAGGAACGGCATTGGCTGCAATTCTTCTAATTGCATGTGGTGCAGGGATCTTGATTTCTTTTAATGTATATAATACTGAATTAGCAAAAAATAATGACATTCGACTATCTGGTTTTATCCTATCTAGTGGGGCAGTTATGGCTACTCTTTTCTTCATGTTTTATGAAGTCAGCCAAAATTCTTGTTTGACCGAATTAGGAGAAGGAAGTTGTGATGGAAATGTGTCTTTACGTTCAGTAATTACCATTTCAGTTTATTTTGGAAGTATTGGCATTGTTATGCTAATTTATGGATTAGGATTATTGAACAAACCATTAATCCCATATGCTCTATCAATTTCATTTGGCGGATCACTGATACTTTCTATTGTTTTATTGATGTCAGTGTATGAATGGATAGAACAATCTGTTTGGCTCTTGTTAATACCGTTACTTTTCTTAGGGATGGGATTGGCTGGTTTGCATCATAGAAGATATCAATTAGCCGGATTTGTTATCGGTTGTTATATCTCTGGATTAGCTGGAATTGGTTGGTTAATAGAACCAAACTTAGCATCTGGAGGATTCCTGGGCGGTGGATTGCCAATGACTGGTTCTGGACTTCTTTTTATTCTAAGACGAACGGATAGAGAAGCAAGAGAAAAAATGCTAGATGAGGCACAAGAATTGATTGATACTGGATATCCCAGCCGCTCATTAGAAGCTGCAAATCGATTAATGATTAGAGCTCAACAAGATGGCGTTTTAATGCAAGATTCTAGAATATGGCTTAGCAAAGCTAGGGCATTAACTGGTCATCGAGAATATGGAAAATCCATAACATATTACTCAATGGCCTTGGAAATTGATCAACAGAATGAAAAATTGTGGTATGAAAAAGGTGAATTGCATAGAAAACTAAAGCAGTGGGAAGAAGCTGAAATTTGTTTTCAAAATGCTACTGAAATAGACTATACTTTTGGCGAAGCATGGCTCAAATTATCACAAACAAAAGAAAGACTTGAAAATCTAGGTGGTGCTGAGGAAGGATACCATATTGCTCTTGAATTAGAAGGAAATAAAGGGCTTGTAAATTTAGGATTAGGACGTGTACAGTCTAAGCTAGGGAAAGTCAAAGAAGCATTAAAGTCTGTTGAAAAAGCAATTGCTTTGATGGGAGAAGATTATAGGCCATATATGGTCAGGGGAGATATTTATTTTGGCTTAGGTGATTATGAAAGAGCAGACTCAAAAGGATATTCTAAAGCAGTCAACATAAGACCGGATCTAAAGAGAGGTTGGAGGAAATTAACTAAAGTTTATCGTTCACAAGATAAAAAGGAACTATTGATTATGTCTCTTTCCAGAATTCTAGAAATAGATTCGGAGGATGAAGATGCATTATGGGAAAGAGCTGAAACTCATTTTGAAACTAAGAAATTAGGTGATGCAATGGGGGATGTCCATAAGCTCTTAGCTCTAAACCCCGGAAATCAAAAAGTCAGAAAGTTTAAGGCTATGATTCTGGAAAAATTAGACGCTAAGGAGTGGGACTGATGTTCAAACTAAAGGTAAGGAATCTAAATGAATCCTATGGTTCTACAAAAGAAGATTTAGTAGCCGACTTTCTACAAGCTATTGGATTTTTAGGGACAGATGGAGCTAAGGCAAGGCAAACTAAAAGAACAAAAACTGGAATTTTATTATTTACAAAATGTTTGATTCCAACGCCTGAAAAATCATGGACAACTTCAGAAATTGCTAAAGAACTAGGAGTGCCCTTACAAGGAATTTACAGACATTTACAATGGTTAAGAGAAGTTGGATTTTTAACAGAAGATTTCCCCGGTAAAGCTGAAGATCCTAAAAAGGTAAGATTATGGCATTATGATTTAGAAAAAGCTTGGAGTGGTGTGGAAAATCGAGCACGCATCTGTTTGAATACATATCGTGAAATTATTAATAATTTAAATAAAAAATTAAAAGAAGCAAAAGACCACATACCTGAGGGAATGATTATATTAGATAAAGAAGAATCTTTTGAAATTGACTTAAGAGAAATTCAACCGAATGATAATAACTATGAAGCCGACCTAGGTGCATTAGGAAGAGGCATTGGATTATTATCGAGCCATCATAATCCTTATACTGAATCTATGCCCTACAAAATTATAGATGAATGCTTTTTTCAAAGACCCGACCGAGCTTGGACTGCTGAAGAGATTGCAGCATGGATTGAAACTACAAGACCAACGGCATACAGGCATCTAAATCGTCTAATTTCATTGGGATTAATAGAAAGATGTAGGGCTGAGGATGGAGGGCCGCCAACGAGTGCATTCCATTTGCGTAATGGGTCGCTCAAGAGAGGTTGGCAGAAAATTGAAACACAAACGGAACTTATACTAGATAAATATAAGAAAACCATTAAGAAACTAGCGGAAAAATAATGAATCCAAATCATCCAGCTAACAATGTAGAACGTAAAGGAGATTATCTTGAAGGGAAAAATATCTGGTTAGGAGTAACTGGTTCAGTCTCATGTGTTGAAACTATAGGTATTGCAAGAGAATTACTTAGGTATGGAGCAAATGTTACAATTGTTACGAATAAAGCAGCTTTAGAATTAGTTGGTGAAAAAGCACTTGAATTTGCTTGTGGAAAACCAATTATTAAAGAAATTACAGGACAAGTAGAACACGTTATTGCAGGACATGAAGCTGATTTACTAATTATTGCACCATGCTGTGCTACAAGCCTTGGAAAGATGGTTAATGGAATTGGTGATAATCCGCCAATGCTGGTAGCATTAACTTGCATTGGAGCAAAAACACCAATGATTGTTGCGCCTGCAATGGACAAAAATATGGCCAATTCAGATATTGTCAAAAAGAATATGAAATCTGTTACTAAATTTGCAAAAATAGTAGAACCAATTATGGTTGAAAATAAGGCTAAATTACCATCCAAAGAACGATTAGTAGCTGAAGTTTGTAAAATGGCAGGTCCAAAATCATTAAGTCAAAGAAAAATATTAGTTATTGGAGGAGGAAGTAGTGAACCTATTGATGATGTTCGAGTTATTTCAAATAAATCGAGTGGGTTTATGGCTAAATCTTTAACTGAAACTGCTTTTTCAATGGGTGCTGAAGTAGATCTTTGGTTAGGTAATGCCACATATAGTATTGGTGAATGGATTAATACTTCTAGATTTGAAACATTAACGGATCTTAAAAAAAAAGTAGACAAAATAGAGAAATATGATGTGATCATTGTACCTGCTGCATTGTCTGACTTTGTACCTGAATATACCAAGGGAAAAATAGATTCAACTAAAGCAATTACTCTTAAAATGAAGAAAGCTCCGAAGATATTAGGAAGTATTCGCAAAAAACACAAAGGACCTCTCTATTCATTCAAATTAGGATCTAATATCAAAGATAGTGAATTGTTAAAAAAAGCTAATGTGTTACTAAAAAATTCAGATTGTGTAATAGCTAATTATTCTGATGCTATGGGTTCAGAAAGTAGCAAAGCTGCAATTGTAGATAAGAAAAATACAAAATGGATTACGGGAACAAAGAATAACCTTTCAAGAAAGGTATTAGAAAAAATAGCCACGGAATTAACTTAAACTTTATAATTCATTAAAACTCTTAAATTAATCTTAAAGAGTGCATTACGGGCAGTATCTTCTGGAACATGTTCGATAATGCCTTTGTTATGTAAAGCTTCGATAATATGACTGCCGTGATATGTTGCCTGCCGAGGTTTTAAACCAAATTCTCTGATTAAATGTCTTTCAATAACTCGCTTAGCAGTTGTTGAATGTCCGGGATAATATGTCGCTTTGAGCATTGCGATTACGGAGGCTGTTCTCAGCTTCAAGTTTTTCTTTTTCTCCTGAATTATTCTTTCTTGTTCGTCCAAAAATCACACCTCAAAGATATCCATTCAGCTGGAAGGTCTCATAATAAACGTATCCCCTCGATTAATTCTAAAACCCCCCCACTGTGTGAAGGAAGTCAGCCGAGGTCGCTTAGCCTGGTATAGCGCGGGCCTGGAAAGCCCGTGGGAGCAATCCCTCGCGAGTTCAAATCTCGCCCTCGGCGCCAAAATAAATGTGTGTAGAAAAGTTACTTGTAGAAGATGCCAAAAAGCAACTTGGAAAGGATGTGGACAACATATTGAAATTGTGCTTAAAGGCATAACAAAAAATCAACGATGTTCATGTGAAAAACCAGATATTGGTGGATTCTTTTCTTGGTTATTTAGAAGATGAAATAATTAAACTTAATCTTTACTGACTGAAGAAATATCAGCCACGTCTTCTAACGTTAACTTAAATTGTTCTTGGATAGGGCCATAACAATCTAAACAATATTTATTTCCTTTCTTTAACTCAGGGATTTCTTCACTATCCTCTTGGATTTCAATCTCAAAAACTTTAGCATTACAAACCATACACATTTCTTCGGACATAATCTCAACTAAAATCAGGTTTTCATAAAACTTTGGTATCATCTGACTCTGGAGATGATTCAACTGAACCGTAAACTGTTACTCCAATAATAGAACCAAGGATCAAAATCATTCCTATTACTTGCTGAATAGATGGTGATTCAGATAAAAGAACAATTCCCCATACTATAGTGAGTGTCGGTTGAAGAAGAATAGCAAAAGAAGTGTAGGCTGCAGGTAGTCTAGGTAATGAATGAGCTATTGCCAACCAACCAACTACTTGGCTTAGAATAGCAAGCAATAGTAACCAACCATGAACTGGGAGTGTCGGCTCAAAATTAATTGGATTAACATGTATCGATTGAAGCGGCAAAAAACTAAGAATCAAAAGTCCAAGTGCGCATCCCACTGTGGAATCAAATTGTAAATTTGTTGCAGGAGCAAGTTCCCTATTTGCAAATCTATAAATTATTAAAAAAGCTGAGTAAAAAATTGCTGTAAAAACGCCTGCAATGACACCTCGAACAGGATGTAAACCATATGCTTTATCATCCCAAACACCAGAAATAAGGCAAAGCCCAAACATTACAATAGGAAGTGAAATTAGAATTGACAGATTGGGTCTTTCACCAAACAACCACCAACTCACTAGTGTCACTATTATTACTTGAGAATTACCAATTAGAGTACCAATGCCGGTACCTATCCAATCAACTGCACTGTGATAAGCAAGAAAATCAAGGGAAAAGGCAAGCCCTGCAATGATTGCAATAAATCTTGTATTAGTAGAACGTGAATCGCTTACACCTCTAAACCATATAATTAAACCAAGAAATGGAAGTGCATAAACCATTCTAAAAAATGCACCAGTCAATGGATTCGCATTGGAAATCGCATAAAGAATTGGGGCAAATGATACTACTACACCCCCAAACATAGCAATAGCCATTGATTTTTTTAATTCTTTAGAGTCCATTAATTAGTTCTAAAGCATTAATGGATTTGATAAAACTATGGTGCTTAAATGGATAGATATCCTACTATTAATACACTGACAATTATAATTTTTACTACCCATGATATAAAAATTGAGCGTACGCCGTCTTTCAATAAATCTTCAAGCATCATTAGGAAAGAAATCTATGATATGATAAAACTTTGGTGCTCCCGCCGGGATTTGAACCCGGGTATTCGGCTCGAAAGGCCGAGATGATGGGCCGGACTACACCACGGGAGCTCTAGTATCCAGCTTAAAGGGCTAGGATTTAATATTATTGCAAAAAAACATTAGACTTCGAATGATTCTAATTTAGCCTTTAATTTTTCTATTTGTCTTTGGAAATTTCTCCGTTGAATCTCTAATTCTCCTTGATAACGTGTTTGAGAAGCTTCTAAAGCTTCATAATTTTCAGTCTTGATCTTGCTCAAATTCAATTCATGGACTTCTCTCTCTTTAACTATCTGAATCTCTAATTCATCTATTTTCTTCTTTAGGCTATCAGCATTATCCATTAATTTATGAATTATACCTCTCTTTAAACTGTTAGCCACAAAACTATCTTAACGCACCGTGTATAGAATCAATTCATGTGGAAAGGCTCAACAGATAGAAATCAAAATTTCCAAGTCCGATATGTGAGCTCACAAGGTTGGGGGGAACCAATTCAAGTAAATCGAAGGCCTGACACACAAATGTCTTTTTCAAAATATGAAAAAGAACAGCTTGTGGAATCTATTGGAATATTAACCATTGCATTCACTCTTGCATTGAGTAATGGATTAAGCCCGGTTATGAATAACCCTGAAGTTTTTCTCAATAAATTACCACTAGCTTTTGGCGCTGTTATGACTGGTTTTTTACTTCATGAATTAGCTCACAAATGGATGGCTCAGCAATATGGATGTTGGGCAGAATATAGAGGAAATCGTAATGGATTATATTTTGCATTACTTATGTCCAGTTTTGGTTTCTTACTAGCGGCACCTGGTGCAGTAATGGTTTCTGGGAGAATAACAGAAAGACAAAATGGAATTATAGCTGCTGTTGGACCTATTACAAATATCATTATAGCTTTGGTAGCTTTCCCAATTTATCTTCTAATGGCCGGATTAGAACAACCCCTTGCATTAATTGGTGAGTTAGCTCGATTTATTGTTGTAATTAATCTAATTCTTGGAGGATTCAACATGATACCAGTTCAACCGCTAGATGGTTCTAAAATAATCGCCTGGAGTAAATATGCTTACTTTGGGATAATAATTGCGATAATTTCTCTTGCAATGATATACTGGAATGTACCTTTACTCTCATGAATTATAATTGGGTTCTTTATGATGCCACATGTCCTTTTTGTATTTCAGGAATTAATATATTCAAAGAAAGCTTAGATAAAAATGGCTGTAAAATCCAACCATTACAGAATAAGAATATACTAAAGATACTAAATGTCGATAATGACGATTTTCCAGAAATGAAAGTTATCGGAATCGATCGTAAATTGTATGGTGGAGCTAGAGCTATTGTTTATTTATCTAGAAAAATATGGTGGGCAAAGCCTATTTGGGCACTTTCGCATCTACCATTAACTTTGAATATTCTCGATTATATCTATAAATTAATAGCAGACACATGGCATTGCCATGGGATGTGTGAAATTCAATGAAATACGGACCTATCTTAGCAGTAATATTTGCATTTTTTCTTATTGCGATCTATCCACACTATAATGGCAGTGACGAATCTATCTTTATTTTTGCAGATGATGATGGCGATGGAGTAGCAAATGATAAAGATAAATGTCCTGAAGATAATGCCAAAGATTATGACATAAATGAAGACGGATGTACCGATACAGAAATAACAAAAGAAGAAATTGATTATATTGGACGAATAGCCAAAATGAATTTAGGACAATATCTTCTTTTTGCTATTATTTCACTATTAGGTACTGCTATCTACTGGGAAAGAAATAAAATTAAAAGCATATTGAATGATGAAGATGATTTTCTAAAAAACTTTAATGCTGAATCTGATAAAGACGAAATAACTGAAAATCCAGATTATGCAGATTTAGGAAAAGATAATGAATATACTAAGTCTAATACCTCATTTTTTGATAGGTTCAGTTTTTCCTTAAGTGAACTAAATGCTGAAGCTGATAGAGGAATTCAAGTCATGGCTGTGGTATGCTTACTCTGTTTTTTAGTAGCCCCAAACCAAGCCTGGTTTCAAGTAGAAGGAATAAAAAATTATAATGATGAGATAGTGGATCCAGAAGGAAATACTTATAGCATGGTTGAAGAAGCATTTACGGTAAAACATTACTCTAACTTTCTAGAATACAACGGAAATACCGAAATTACTGCTAGTTATGATAGTTCAAGTTGTACAAGTGAAATAGATAAATACTATAATTGTGACTATCGAAGTAATCTATTCGGAACTGTAGAAACCCTCCTTTCCTTGTCTGCTTTGTTTTGTTTTATACTTCTACTATTAAACTTTAGAGCTGAAAAATATAGAGTACCTGTTGCAATTGTATTCACGCTTTGCTTGGTAACCACAATGGCAAGCTTGTTAGTTTTTACAACGCTAATTGATAATGCATTGATAGCTGATGAACATTTATTAGACGATAATCAGAATAAGGCCGCAGGTTGTTGGATGAGTGAGCCTATTATTTGGGGAGAGACTGAATGTATCTCTTTCGATATAAATGGAAATTATATTACTGAAACTGAAATTAGATATACTCCCAATATTGCATTTTTCATTATTTTAACTAGTATTTCTATTCTATTTATTGGATTATTTACTAGTATTAGTCCATTGCTAGAATATAAGAAAATAAGTTGGAGAGAAGTTGCCACTAATAATTGGCAAGTATTTGCTATAATTTTTACAATCTTCTTTTTATGGAGATTAAACGTTCTAATGACAAATTTATAATGGTGCGGGGGGAGGGATTCGAACCCTCGTACCACTAAGGACCGGATCTTAAGTCCGGCGCAATTGGCCAGGCTATGCGACCCCCGCGCTTTTTGTCCATGTAGACAACCTTTAAAGAGAGCTTCATCATGAAAAATATAGAGCTTAAGGAAGAAATACTCATGTCTACTGCAGCTACTACAAAAATAATAAAGATGGTTGGGAGCACAAATCCGCCATCATTAGTAGCATTATTAGGGGGTTCACTGGGTGAAAGAAAAGCGGCGATATCAGATCTAGCAAATGACCTTTTTAGTGCTGGTTTAAATATTATAGATTTCAATGCAAGAAGATATCTTTCGGAAAATGACTTATTACAACCATTGATACAGCAAATAGTTACTGAATTGAAATCCAAATCTGATACGAGTGGTGCAAATGCTGATCTCGTTAATCGAATAAATGAAAGTGCTCCAGCCTTGAACAGTACTCACCTAACTAGTGAGAACAGGATTGAATTAATACACCAATTTGATTCGGCACTTAAACAATTAGCTGCAATAAATCTTCAAAAAAAACCTTTGATTGTTATTATCCAGGGCCTCGAAAGAGCTCCAGTTGGCTCATTTATGTCTATTTCTGAATTTATATCTGATTATTTGAATCTTAGTAAATTTGTATTTGTAATCTCAGCTGGAGAAGAATTGCTTGAGAGTGAACTTAGCAGCAGTAATTCAACAATGTCTAAAGAAGACTTCTTTGAGGACATATTCAATAGTGTTGTTAATCTAGATAAAACTGAAGTTCAAAAGCCTAAAGTAGAACCAAGAATTGAAAGTAATAATCCTGATTTATTTTCACCACCAGTAGGATTAGAAGTTCAAAGTGGAAGTGACCTCATGGCTAAAAGAAAAGGTCGTAGTGTGACGCCTAAACACTCAGGAAAACCTAGTAGTAGGATTTTTAAAGTTAGAGAACTATCTGGTAAAAAAGCATCTATTCGTAAAAATGCATCCCCTAAAAAACGAATTATTAAGAAAAAGGTAACTAAAGACGTTAAGAAATTTAAAGCAATTAGTAAACAAAATAACCTAGAACAGTTTATTACTCCTATTAAAAAAGGAGATATTTTTGCAGTTAAAAAATTCTGGAATAAAGTTAGTCGATTAAAATATGAAGAATTTACAGAACTTGTAGAAAATATTATTAAAGAAATTATCTCTGGAGACTCTAGAATAAGAGCAACTGCAATAACGGCTTTGGCTTCCATTTCAAAGGGCGTTTCCTGGGAAATGCCACCTGATGTAATGGATCGAGCACTTATCATGACGGGAGATGGTTCAAAAGTCGTACGTGATGCTGCTGCAGAGGCAATAAAAGAAATGACCGAAGCTGGTGTTGAAAAAACAGCTCAAGAACCACAAGAATCTCAATCAAAAATGACTAAGAAGAATACTAACTCCATGGAGCTAACTGAATTAGATACAGATAGTATGTTAGGTACCTCTTCAAATATTGGATCTATGGCCTTAGGTAGTGGGTCTGGAGGTGTCAAAGTTATGGGTGGAGAAAGTACTGGAATTAGTACTGCTCCAACATTTGAACTTTCTAAAGAAGTACCTTCATTTAAAGAAGAAAAAAAACCTCCTAAGTTTACTGCAGTCAAGGATAAACCTCCTAAGTTTAATGCTGTAAGTAATAAGAAGCCAAAATTCAAAATAGCTAAGGAATAAATTTTCTACTTATTTAATTTTAAGCTAAATGATATCTCTTTATCTTCAACTTCAAATGTATCAACAATATTACTTGGTTTGGAATAGAAAAGTTCAGCACTACTGGCGCGTGTTTCGAACTTAACATATTCCCAATCTTTAGATGATAACTTTGGAGAATCTTCTGATAACCACACATTCAATGAAATTGTAGCTTCTAATTCAAGATCTAATTCCTTACGTTTTGACTGAATTCTACGGGTAATTTCTCTTGCCAATCCTTTGGAAATTAAAGAATCATTGAGACTCATGTCTAAAACTAAAGAAATATCACCTATATCGTCAACTGTAAATGTTGATGCTGCATAACCCTCTTTTTCAACACGCCTAATGGAAACGTCTTCCATGGTTATTTCATAACCTCCTAAATTAGCAGTTCCGGCATCAATTTGTGATAAAAGGGTTTCAGAATCTATTTTATTTAATTCTGCTAAAACCTTAGGAAGCTCGGCACGATATTTTTTACCAAGAACTTTGTGCTCAGGAAATAATTCGATTTGTTGGAATCGGTCTAAATCATCTTCTGTTTCTAAATTTTCCACATTTAATTCTTCAGCAATTATAGCATGAAAATCTGATAAATCAGGCCCACCAACAATCCAACCTGACTGGCAGGGCAGTCTTTGGCGACGCTTAGAATCTACACGAATACGTCTCCCTGTTTCAGTTAAATTACGTACGATAATCATTTGTTTTTCTAATTCTAAATCTTGAGATGGTAAATCTCTTTCTACTAAATCTGAGCCAAGAGGCCAATCAGTCATATGGACTGAAATTCCAGTTAAATCATAATGTATCCGATCGGACATAAATGGAGATACTGGCGCCATAAGTTTGCTTACTGTGCACAAAACTTCATGTAAAGTATGCTGACAAGCTCTCTTATCGTTACTATCTGCTTCATCCCAGAGTCTACGACGTGAACGACGAACATACCAATTTGAAAGATCATTTATTACAAAGTTTTCTAAGTCTCGACCTGCTTTGTGGAATTCCCAAGAAACAAACTGATTATGGTAATCTTGAGCAACAGTGGCAATTCTAGAAAGAATCCATCTATCTAAGGGACTGCGTTGCTTTACTGGAATAAAATTAGACTTATCTAAAGGATTAAACCCATCAAGTAAAGCATAATCGGCATGGAAACGGTGAACATTCCATAACGTAAGGAACATCTTTGCATAGGTCTCTCGTACTCCATTGGGATCAAAATTCATAGGATTCCAAGGTGCACTCTGAGTAGTCATGTACCAGCGAATTGCATCAGTACCTTCTTTATTGAAATGATCCCAAGGATTAACGACATTTCCTTTTGATTTACTCATTTTCTTTCCTTCATTATCTAAAATATGCCCTAGTGAAAGACAACGATTGTAACATATGCTGTCAAAAACAGTTGTAGAAACTGCAAGAAGTGAATAGAACCAACCTCGTGTTTGATCAACAGCCTCACAAATATAATCTACAGGAAAACTGCCCTTGAATTTATCCTCATTCTCGAAAGGATAATGCCATTGTGCAAAAGAAGCACAACCTGAATCAAACCAACAATCCATTACATATGGTTCTCGAACCATTTCTCCACGGCATCCTTCTTTAGTACAATGAAGTTTGACATCATCTACGTAAGGTCTGTGCAATTCCTTAGGTGTTGGTGACTCTTCAGTCTTCAATGAAGTCATTTCTTCAATACTACCAATACAATGCTCATGTCCACAATTCTCACATATCCAAACCGGTATTGGAGTGCCCCAATAACGTTCACGACTTATTGCCCAATCTTTGATATTTCTGAGCCATTCTCCAACTCTACCCGTTCCAGTCCATTCTGGAGCCCATTCGACTTGTGAATTAAATTCTATAATCTTTTCTTTAACTGCAGTCATACGGACAAACCAGCTATCCATAGCATAGTAAAGTAAAGGATGATCTGTTCGCCAACAATGTGGATAATCGTGAGTGTAAATATGCTCTCTGTAAAGTTGACCGTCATTTGATAATAAATCAATTATTTTAGAATCGCAATCTTTAACATATTTGCCATCTAATTCTTGATGAGTTCCTTGAATGAATTTACCATCCATTCCAACGGTATGTTGAGCAGGAAAACCAACTTCCATACCTAACGAATAATCATCTTCTCCATACATTACTGCAGTGTGAACTATACCAGTGCCATCAGTCGTTGTAACAAAATCGGCTCCTACTATTGTCCAAGCTGTCTTAGAATCTCCGCGATCTATTGCATCTGGAAAAAGAGGATGATAGGCTTTACCAACTAAATCAGAACCTTGGAATTCTTCTATGATTTCCATTTTGTGTCGCATAACTTCGGATAAGAGGTCTTTTGCCAGAATAAGCTCATCGCCAACTTTAGCGCCGCCTCTTCCTTCCCAGCTTCCTGCTGGAGGCTCGGTTATACGTATACGACAATACGTAACATCAGGGCCAACGGCAAGACCTACATTGCCTGGCAATGTCCAAGGTGTAGTAGTCCAAGCTAATACTGAGGCACTATCATCAATTAATTGAAATTTAACATAAACTGCCGGTTCAGCTACTTCTTTGTATCCAAGAGAAACTTCATGTGTAGAATAACTAGTACCTGTTTGTGGGCAATAAGGAAGAACTTTATGGCCTCTGAAAAGGAGTCCTTTATCATGCATCTGCTTTAATGACCACCAAGCAGATTCAATATATTCATCGTGTAAAGTTACATATGGATTATCCATATCAACCCAGAAAGCCATACGTTCACTCATTTCACGCCAAGCTTCTTCATATGTCCAAACACTTTCTTTACATTTTTGATTGAACTTTTCCATTCCATATTCTTCAATCGCTTCATTAGACATTAAATTCAATTGCTTCTGAACTTCAATTTCAACGGGTAAACCATGTGTATCCCAACCTCCTTTTCTTTCAACTAGATGCCCTTCCATTGTCTTCCAACGGCAAACCATGTCTTTGTAGAGTCTAGACAAAACGTGATGTATTCCTGGTTTTCCATTTGCAGTAGGTGGCCCTTCCAAGAAAGTAAATGGTTTAGAATTTCTTCTTTGTTCAATGCTTTTCTTAAATGTTTTTTCAGTATTCCATCTTTCAGAGACTTCTGTTTCTAATGATACTGGATCATAAGCTCCGGAATTAAGCGGCTGCTTTTCGGAACTAGTTTTAGGCATTGTCATTCCAGATTAAGAGGATGTTATAAAGAATCATCGAAACTTAAACTTAAATCCCCTAATGAATCAACCTCGACGGAGCCGGGGTGGCTCAGCCTGGTAGAGCGTCGGACTCATAGGGTAAGAATAGTTCCGGCTATGCCTGGGACATCCGAAGGCCGCGGG
>JAAZXG010000039.1 GCA_014240255.1 Methanobacteriota archaeon | reverse complement strand
GGCAACTGTGTTGAAAAAGAAAAATATTGTTTTGTTTAAACAGTGGAAGTTAATCCAGCGGGGTAAATCACTAGTTGGTGGACCAGACAGGACTCACCCATTCCCAAGCCAGACATCAATTTCACAATATTGCTGAATTAATATTCAATTAGATCATTGTAGGCATCAGCATCGAAGTCTGCATAGATTGTTTCATCATCCTGACCCAGACTTATTACTCTGCAGAGGCAGGCAATCATCCATGAGAAAAATCTTTTGTCGGAAGTGTTAATAAAGTACAGTCAGAAAGGTAATTTGCTGTTCAGGTCTTTTATGAAGATAACCACCTCAGGTATCTGGTACAACTCTCTTGGATCGTAATCATAACCAGAAATCACCTCCAAGTAAAATCCACAATTCTTGTAAAACAAATCGATTGATGTTATATATTGGGTTGACCTATTTTACCATTTACATTCATGAGTTTCTGCCAATTGCATGGGCAGCGGCCCTTTTCCCTGCAATCATTCCTCCAACTAAAGACTCAAGGAGGCCGGTTCCCATTAAGCGGTTGGCTCCATGTAAACCCGTAGTAATTTCTCCAGCCAGGAATAGTCCTTCAATCTTACTCTCACTCTCACAATTCACTTCGAAGCCTCCTAAATAATAGTGAAGCACCGGTTGCACAAAAATTCCATCGAAATCGTTAGCCAGAATGCTACGCAATTTTGGCAATACCGAAAGTATTAATTCTTTTTCTTCTTTCGGCACAACTAACTTGAATCCCCATTCTCCTTCTTCAAATTCAAAGGCTCTTTCTTCTTCAAAGGCTTTATTCATTGAGGCAACCATTTCAAGACGGTCTTGTTTAGTGTCACACACTTTCATACCGTTTCTATCCTGAATTTCAACGGAAAAATTAGTAATTGTCTCAGGAATATTTTTGCCACGACCTCTGGCTGGCATTATGATTCCGAACGGTTGATATTGATATAAACCTTTATTGCGCTCTTCAATCCCAATTTTCTCTAGCAATTCATAAATCTTCTGATTTGTATTATAAGGATTAGTTGTACGTTTCCCTAAAGCATTAGCATGGGCAAATGTTTTCCCTCCTGCAGCACAAACAACTGTTGTTGTAGTTATCATTTCTAATCTGTGATCCCCAATATTGTTTCCGTAATTATCGTTTAGTGTTTGCAAACTAATCTGATAACCAATTTTGCCATCTTTCTCGATTAACTTGAGATCTTCTACTCGACATTTCTGACGAACTTCTATGTTCTTAGTTGAGATCACCCTTTTTCTTAGTGCTTTCATCACTGAAGGACCTATCTTATCCTTAGTTGATATGATCCTTGGTCCTGAAAGTCCTCCAGCCATACGGCGTATGATATCTCCATCTTCGTCATGATCAAATTTAACACCTAGTTCCAATAAGTAGCTTATAGTCTCATGAATATGATCTACGAAGCTTATTATCCTCTCTTTTGAGGCTAATCCTCGAGCAGATTTCAGCATATCCTTTACCATTGCCGATCTATCCTCAACAGTGTCCTTTGGGACCTGAATACCACCTTGTGCCATAATGCTATTAGAGCGTCCTAACTTACCATCAGTTAATATCGTGACAGGCACGTACTGGGCACATGATAGTGCTGACATCATACCTGCTGCTCCAGAACCTACAATACAGACATGTTTGTTTGAATCAATGGGTTTTTTCCATGCAACCACCTTAATCTCCATTTTTAATTGGATTATTTACATAATGAATATATTTGATTTAATATATAATTATTCAATTGAAAAATTATTAAACAGTAAAGAAGGGGATAAATTTATTTTTAAATTATGAGGATTGTGGTGGAGGTGGCGTCCACCACTTGTGCTGATATCATTAAAGAATATTATTGAGAGGTTAAAAATACCAACAAGTGATCGCCTTAGAAGAGTATCAAATACAAAACTATTTTCTTCATTTATGATAATATATATATTTAATCAATTAAAATCTTTTTGAATTAGTATATATATAATCGAATGGCCCTTGCCTCACTCGTACGCGTATCTCCGTAAACCAGTTTCCTATAGCACCACTAATTCTGACATTATGACACACTCCTATTAAAATCCCCACACATTGTAACTCAAACCGATTGATGTTATAAATTGGATCTTTATCAGGGGATTATTCTAGTCTGGACAAATTGGCTATTGATAACCACTACAGTACAATATTCTTGACCACCACCCTTAATTAGTCGTTCTAAATGGATCTGATTGCAGTAACTACAAGATTTGATGAGTGAGATTAACATTCTTTTTACAGACCGCATCGGATTATTCATCTGAGAAATAAAGCCATATTAAATATTGGAAAAATTAGATAGTGACTTATCCTTTAATTCAGGTAATTGGTAAATATATTGATAAACTTCATCGAATAAAATAATTTAACAAAATAAATTTATAATCTACATTAAAACAAATAATTATTATGGAAATATTGGAATTTAAGATAGGAGATTTGCTTGAGTTGACGATAGAAGACTTGGCCTTTGGTGGGAAAGGCATATCAAAAGAATATGGAGTAGTAATTTTTGTAGACGGAGCTTTGCCTGGCCAAACTGTTAAATCTAGAGTAACTAAGAAAAAAAGGAGGTATGTAGAAGCCAAAATGTTAGAAGTTATATATCGTTCTACTGATGAATTGGTTTTGGATTATCAGGAAGTCCCAGGCGCTCCTTGGATGCGCTTACCTTTAAGAAAACAAGTTGAGTATAAGGAGAAGCAAGTGAAGGAGCTTTTCAAGAAATTTTCTGATACAGATTTAGACTCTATTTGGGATGAAACAATAATGTCACCACTAGTTTGGGGGTATCGGAATAAAATGGAGTATTCTTTTGGAATTACTAATGAGTATTTTACAGAAGAAATGGATAAAAAGATTTGGCATCATGAAGGTTATGGTTTGGGATCCAAGAAAAGAGGACAGTTCTTTCTAGTTGAATCTTTGCTAAAGCCATCAGGGTTATTTGATTTTGATTTTGAAAAATTAATTCCTAAAATTGAAAAATTGTGTCAAGAGTCTGGTTTGCCGGTTTATAACCAGCGAATTAATAAAGGGTTTTTTCGTTATTTAGTTGTACGAAAAAGTATTTATGAGGATCGTTTTTTGATTAATTTAATTACTACTTCTCATCAATCATCGACTCGAAAATATAAAATATTTCAAGAATTATTTTTGAATTTGTTGAAAAATATACTTGGCAATAGATTGGCAGGACTATTTTGGTCTATAAATGATCAGGTAAGCGATACAGCTAATAATCATGTTTTTCGAAAACTCATTTGGGGTGAAGAAAAAATAATAGAATCTATCAATGGATTATCCTTTGAAGTGGCACTAGATTCTTTTTTTCAGACCAATCTATATTCGGCAGAGAAACTTTATCAGAAAGTTTTAAATTATGCTGGAATAAAGGAAAAAGGATTATATTTAGATTTATATTGTGGAACAGGAACAGTTGCTCAGATTTTAGCCAATGAATGTTTAGAGTGTAGAGTTATAGGAGTTGATATAGAAGAATCAGCAGTAGAAGATGCTAGACTAAATGCAAAGCGTAACAATCTTTCTAATGTGGAATTTTTTTGTGAAGATGTGAGGATATTTCTAAAGAATCATTCTGAATTAGTTGGGAAGATTGATGCTTTAGTAATAGACCCTCCTCGCTCAGGTTTGTCTCCAAAGGCTTTGCAAAGATCTATAGATTTGGGGTCATCTAATATCATTTATGTTTCCTGTAATCCTTCTACTATGGCTCGAGACACAAAAATTTTAAAACTTAATGGGTTTAAACTATCAAAATTTACTATGGTTGATCAATTCCCTCATACTTCTCATATAGAATGTTTGGGGTTGTTTAAAAAAGAGTAAATTTAAGTAATTTTAATGAAGGTTAATTTATAGTCGAATCTGCTGTTTGAGGAGTTTAAAAAAGCAGCATGAAAAATGAACAGAAAGATAAATAAAAGATAAATAATAAGCTTCTCCCAAGAGAAACTCTCACTAATTCTTCACAGTCCGACACCCTTCAAGTAAAATCCCTACTTCATTGTAAATCAAACCGATTGGTGTTATATATTGGGTTCTTCTAATTCACTAAATGGAAACCAAGTGAAACACCTACTTATCATCCTCTCAATCTTTCTTCTTTTCAGTTTCACTTTCATTTCCTGTAGTAGTACTAACAATACGACGAGTACTGACAATACAACCACTTCACCTTGGACAAAACAACTGGGGACTTGGCTATTGTGTCAAAGTAAAGGCACTCTGCCTGGGTGCAGCAAAGCCTGCAAGGCGTGCTGCTTCAGTGCGCCCCTTGCCCTGATGGACGAGGTAGAAGATAAAGCTACTCTGTCTGTCTGATAATTGTACTTGATTCATACATAATCTATTAATTGATTTTATATATATTTAATCATATAGATAAAATTTTTAAGTTTCAAGCTTATGATTAAATATATATTTATTCATAGTTAAGAATCCTGCCCCGCATCCACTCCTTTAAGTTTCCACTCAGAAACCAAAAACAATATACTTATATTCATAAACAATTTATACTTCAATGTATGAATCATTCCCTTTTTAACTGTGCATATATTTTGCCTGATCAATTAATAATTTTTGAATAAAACTTAACGCTTGTGACTATTGAAAAAAAGACTTTCATTCCACTTGTTAACTACCATTCTCATACTTATCGTTGCAAACATGCTACTGGTGAAGTAGTTGAATTTGTAAAAGCCGCATCGAAGGCGGGTTTAAAAATCTTCGGGGTCTCAGACCACTGCCCATTTCCTGACAACCGCTGGCTTAATATACGAATGCCGTTCGAAGAATTAGACGATTACGTAAAGGCTGTTCTTGCTGCAAAAAGTTCAGTTCCTCAAGTACGTGTTTTGCTAGGTATGGAATGTGAGTATGTTAAGGAATATAAGAATTACCTAGAAGATGAGTTGCTGGGCAAACGCCAGTTCGAATATTTGATTGGAGCTGCTCACTATACTCCACACAAAGGTGAATGGCTCAATTCTTTTACCGATCTGGGTTGTACATCTCATTTGAAGG
>JAAZXG010000038.1 GCA_014240255.1 Methanobacteriota archaeon | reverse complement strand
AGGCGAGACTACAATAATATCCGTTAAAGAAGGGAAAGTCAATCGCAAACCTCAACCACCATTTACTACCGATACTTTGCTTAGAACAGCAAGTAGCCGATTAGGATGGTCTATTGCACGGATTAACAGAGTCGCTACTTCACTATACCAAAGTGGTCACATAACATATATTCGTACAGATTCGACTCGAACAAGCGAATCTGCAAGAAAACGAATCCGGAAGATAATTGATAAGGAATACGGAGAAGAATTCCTAGGCCCCGGTATTCTTGGGAAAGATGCAAAAAAAGGAGCGAAAAATGTCCAAGATGCTCACGAAGCAATAAGACCAACAAGCCCCGAGAGTAAGAGTTTAGATGATGGGGAAAAAGACCAACAATCACTATATCGATTAATATGGGCTCGTTTTGCTGCAAGTCAAATGTCAGATTCAATAAGGGAAAGAAGAGATCTTACTTCTAGCGTTGAGAATTTAGAAAAAAATCTCTATGGCACAGCATCATGGCGTATACATGCAGGTTGGGAGGCAGTATACTCAGATTCAGATTCAAATCCTCGGACTGAACCACCAACCTCTGGACTAGAAATAGGTTCGGTATGGAAATTTTCACCCGCAAAAGAAAATCCTAGAATAATTACTGATGAAACAAAACCACCTCGTAGATTTAGTGAAAGTTCTATTATTCAAGCGATGAAAAATGCATCTATTGGTCGACCTTCGACATATCTTACAACAGTAACAAAACTAATTGACAGAGAATATGTGATAAAAGACGGAGCTTCACTTTCACCTTCAATAAATGGACGTACTCTTTGGCTGGAAGTCGCTCCATTCTATAACGAACAAGATTTTTCAAATAATACCGTTCCAAAGGGACTTTTTACCCCAGAATTTACTGCATTTATGGAAATGAATCTTGACAACATTGAAGCAGGGAATTCTACAGGATTTGGGGTTTGGGATTCATTTGTTGTTGATTTTAGAGAGATGCATAACAAAGCATTAGAAATTAGAAAAAAGAAACCAACTCCAAAACAATTCAATTATATCTTAAACCGTATTTCGAGAATGAGTGAAGAAGATAAGGCAAAACTTCTGAACGGAAAAGACATCACAGAACTTTCTGGAGAAGAAGCACACAAATTAATTGATTCAATGAATGCCGATGGAAGTGTAGAAGTTCCTGCAAGTGAAAAGCAAATCGCTCTCATAGTTCGTCTGGTAGATAAATTAAATTTAGAGATCGATTCGTTTCTTGCAGGAAATAACATACCTGAACTAGATCAACTTACAGGAGGTAGAAGTGGAACTGCAAGCAATGCAATTAGTTTACTGATTGAGATGGATAAAGATTCTCCTGCGACAGAAAAACAAGTATCGGCTATACAATCAATGTGTGAAAGTCTAGAAATGAAAATACCCGATGCAATGGCGCTTGTGAACACAACTACAATAGAAGAAATTACAAAATCAGATGCGAGTTCTTTAATCGGGCAATTAAAGAAATTAATACAAAAAAGACGTCGGAAGAAAAAGAAGTGACAAAACTGACAATAATCACCCTCAAGAACACAAGCCCCTTGAACTACATATGAATGACAGTATTGACTACGATGTTATCATCGTAGGCGCAGGTCCTGTTGGTGGCTATTTAGCTACAAAATTTCGAGAAAATGGAGTCAGCGTTCTGATTTTGGAAGAGCATTCGGAAATTGGTAGACCATTTCAGTGTGCAGGGCTAGTTAATCCATCTGCTATGGAGAAAGTAGGTCTCTATGATACAGTTTTGACACGCATTTGGGGGGCAAGGATGCATAGTCCTTCGGGACTCAGTATAGAAATCGGACAGCAGAATCGTGTTCGCACTTGGTCTGTTTGTAGAAAATTATTCGATGAAGCTGTGGTTAGAGAAGCATTAGAATCAGGTGCTGAAATCTCTCTATCATCAAAACCAATTAATGCAGTTAGAAATGAAGATAACGTTGAGGTTGAGATTTCAACTCCTTTAGGAAATAAAACCATCACATGTTCCCTTCTTTGCGGAGCTGATGGAGCCCATTCTTGGGTTAGAAGAAAATTCAGGATGGGGCGGCCAAAAGAAATGATGATTGGATTCCAAATTGAAGTTACTGGATATCCTGGGGTAGATGGAAAATTAGACGTATATACAGGAGAGGATATTGCCCCTGGATTCTTTGCATGGGCTATCCCATCAGGAGATACAACACGTATTGGAACTTGGACAAGACCTGACAGACTTGGAGAAAGAAATTGCGAAGAATTGCTTAATAACCTGTTAAAAAAGGAGATTTGGAAAGAGAGATTTAATGGGTGCAAAGAAATAGGCAGATATTGCGGCCCAATACCATCTGGCCTAATTTCTAAACCACTGATTGAAAGAGTTGCTGTTTTCGGAGATGCAGCGGGTCTTTGTAAGCCGACAACAGGTGGTGGAATCGGTAAAGGATTTGAACAAGTCGATTTGCTTGTACCTTATCTCTCTGAAGCCATCAAAAAGGAAAAATTATCAGAAACTGATATGGAAAAAATGAGGAAATTACTAATTCCGATGAAGAAAAAATTGAATCGCTCCAAAGCACTAAGAAATGCTTTTCTAACCGAAGCCACTGATGATGAGTTAGATGACGTATTTTCTATATGGTCTAGACCAGAAATTATTGAATTGATTAACGAGAAGGGAGATATTGAGAACCCTATCCCATTAGGAATTCAAATGTTAAGGGATGTACCTGAATTTCGCCGACTTACAAAAAAAGCAGCAGCAGCAATAATATTGGGTTGAGTATATGGAATCGGTTCAGAGGGTAAGATATCCTTCATTTGATTATGCAAATATCGATCCCTCATCAATCCCTTTAGTTGAAGTAATTGTCAGATCGGACTCTAGCCCACCAACACCTTTCAGAATAGGGAGGGAAGATAATTGGATTGTTGAATGGAGAGACAAAACCCCCGAAGATGAACATCTCGAAATCATTGATTCCGTAACCACAACAGCAACACTACCCTTCCTAATGGGAACAAGAAACGGATGGTACATTGAACCAGACCCCATGCATGCGATTGCAAGGAGATTAATCACACCAACTGTTATCCTTCTTATTTCGTCACTTATCATTCATGCTATAGCTCCTACATTGACTGAGATTGATGTACTTTCTTGGTTGACGCAAAAAACCTACAAAATTGGTCCACTAGACTACCCGGCTCTAATTTTTATTACATTCCCACTTTTTTTGCTCCCTATTATTCTCAGAAGCGTCGCAAATTCACGCGATATTAGGCGTCAGAATTTCTATATCCAAAATCCCTTAAATTCGCCAATGATTGATTACCAAATTAACGACCGAAGTTTAACAATTAAATCATTGAAAGTACCGGAAAATGTTGAAATAATTGGAGGGAGGATACAAGTTGGTGTTGCTATTCCAGAAAGAGAAACCATTTTGAAGGCACTTAATCGAAATGACAATACACAACCACCACCAGGAATGTCCACACCATTGCCCGAAAGAAGAATTATCTCTACTGAAGAACATGGCACAGGAGTAGGGGAGGCGATTCCTACGCCGGTAAAGTACTCTAGAGTGCTTCTTTTAGAACCAATGAGAGTCAGAGCAAGAGGAGATTTCATGAAATTTATTGATGGCGAGTCGATAAATCTGCAAGGGCCTAGTGAAAGATGGCCCGGGTCGATTTACTCTTCATTAATTGCTTTACATTGGGAGTTGATAATTTATGCAAAACGCGGAAATACAAAAATGCGTTGGGTAAAACCGATTATAATTCCAAATAGTGAAAACACAATCAATATAGAAACTATGCCACTAAGGAATAGTAGATCTGAAATTAGCAGTGATTCTAATTGATTACCTTGAGAGAATGAGAAACACGAGAAGAGAAAATTTTCATTAAATTATAATCAGAGTCTCGCTCTCTAGGAATAAATCCTGCACCAATAATTACTCTTTCGAGCTCCTTAACGCCTGCCATTGTCTTTGTAGTCCCTGATGCGGAAACAACATTTTCTTCCATCATCGTAGAGCCAATGTCATCAGCACCAGCAAATAATGCTAACTGGGCTATTTCCATCCCCATTGTTGGCCAGGAGGCCTGAATATGAGATATATTATCAAGATATAATCTAGAAATTGCTACATGTCTAAGATATTCGGGCGCGCTAACACCTAGTTCTGCTCTATTTTTCCCTTTATTCCTTTTTCCAAAAGAATTGTTTTCTAGTTGAACGGGCCATGCAATGAATGAAGTAAAACCAACTAATTTATTAGAAACTGATTCGTCTTGTAGTTTTCTAATTTTATCCAAATGTTGAACCCTATTTACATAAGACTCACCAAAACCAATTACATTTGTAGCGGATGTTGTAAGACCAATTTGCTGAGCCTCGGCCATAATTCTGAGCCAATTATCTGCAGAACCCTTTTTGGGTGATATGTTTAATCGTAAATCATCGACTAACATTTCAGCACCTCCTCCGGGCAAACCATGCATTCCAGCATCCTTCAATAGGAGTAATACGTCCTTAGTGGATAAATCACAAATCTCAGCTATTCCTTCTATTTCAATTGGAGAAAAACAATCTAATGCGATTGATGGATGATTGACTCGAAGTTTTTTAATTAAATCAATATACCACTCTATATCTAGGTTAGGGTGAACTCCGCCTTGCATGAGAACTCGAGACCCACCAATTTCCTCTAATTCAGATAATCTAGCACTAATTTGTTCAAATGATTGAGTGTATGTTTCGTCATGATTTGGTGGTCGATAAAAAGAACAGAATTGACAATTAATTGTACAGACATTTGTATAATTTACATTCCTATCTATTAGATAAGTTACTTCATCGCTAGGAATCAATTTTTTTCTTCTAAGGAAAGCGGTATCAAGAAGTTCGTGGAATTCTGCAGATTCATACAATAATGTGGCTTCTTCAACAGTCAAACGAGGAGGATTTTCCTGTATTTGCTGAGAGAGTAACTCTCTCCAACCAGACATAAATTCAGACTCCTGAACCTACTAAAGCCTCAATTTCTTCAATTGACTTTGGACAATCTGATGTAAGAACAACTGGGCCTTCTTCAGTTATGAGAATATCATCTTCAATACGGATTCCTATCTGTGAATACCTTTCTGGAATTTCCACATCAGTTCTCCAACCACCAAAGTAAAGCCCTGGTTCGACAGTTAGAACCATCCCCGGTTCCAATACGGGTCCTTTTTTATCATCGTCACCTTGCCTTCCACCACCGACGTCGTGTACATCTAGACCTAGGAAATGCCCAGTCCCATGCATGAAGAAATTGAGGCTTTAGTAGGTTCAGGAGTCTGAATCCATGTCCGGT
>JAAZXG010000037.1 GCA_014240255.1 Methanobacteriota archaeon | reverse complement strand
GCTGGATATTCTGATGCTTTAAATGGAGCTTATATTACTGCACTGCCTACTGATGGTCAATTTAGTGTGACGGTTTCAGCTGGTGAATTAGCAGCAGGTTATATTGTTCAAGCTGGATTTTCAGTTAATGGACCTAATGCTAATCCAGATAATCAGGCTGCAAATGGTAAAGTTATTGTATCAGGAAATGTAGATGCTCCAATGTCAATTGATGATGTGGATACTCTAGATATGAGAATTTATCCAAACCCAGTAGATGGCAACTATGTTACGATACTTTCTCCGGTTAATGGTACTAAATATATTCAAGTATTTGATATCATGGGTAGAAGAGTGATGGATACATCGATCAATGGCAATACGTTAGATGTTAGCTTAATCAATAGTGGATATTATATGATTAAAGTAACAATAGATGGACAGAGCAAGATTTCTAAACTAATTGTTAGATAATCTTAGTTGTTCAACTAACTATGAAAAAAGCACTCAATTTTTTGAGTGCTTTTTTTTATAGTATAATTATTTAGTTAATTAATTCAAATTTCTTAAACGAATCAACATCAGAATTCCCTCCTATATAAACATAGAAATCACCTAACTCAGATTCCCATTTTTTATTAACCGTATAATATTTTAATAAAGAATTATCAATAGTAAAATCAACTTTCTTAGACTCTCCTGGTTCTAGTTCAAGCATTTCAAACCCTTTAAGCTCTTTTAATGGTCTTGATAAACTTCCATGAAGGTCACGAATATATAATTGTACGACTTCTTTTCCTTTATATTTCCCCGAGTTAGTCAAAGTAACAGAAGCAATAATACTCTGCTTATTATTCATTTCTTCTGAACTTAATGTTAAGTCTGAATAATTAAAGCTTGTATAGCTCAATCCATAACCAAATGGATAGATAGGACTATTTTCA
The DNA here is from genome assembly GCA_014240255.1 of Methanobacteriota archaeon. Lineage (GTDB taxonomy): Archaea > Thermoplasmatota > Poseidoniia > MGIII > CG-Epi1 > CG-Epi1. The sequence goes on along the minus strand of JAAZXG010000037.1, from coordinate 4,599 downwards.
ACATCAGAATAAGCTGAAGCTGTAACTACTTTTTGAGATTTACTAGGTCTTCCAGTATTTTTATAATTATAATATATAGGTACTTGTCCAACATTTCTAGGAAAAGACATTGTTAATTTTCCACTGGGATTATAATCTCCATATAATACTTGTGCAATAGCATTTCCAGCCTGGCTTCCAAGCTGCCATGCTTCAACTATAGCAGGAATATTTTCATCTGCCCAACTAATATTCAATGGTCTTCCGTTTACTAAGACCAATACTACATTTTTATTTACATTATAGATTTCTTCTAGGAGTTCTTGCTGTAATCCAGGTAATAATAAATTTGTTCTACTTCTTCCTTCTCCAGTTTGATATCCTTCCTCTCCTAATACCATTACAACAACATCAGAAGATTTTGCAACTGATCTTGCTCTATTAAATCCACTTCTGTCATTATAATTTACATCAACTCTAGTGAAAAAGTTTGTTTCACCATAATAAAGATCAACTCCCTTAGTATATATTACTTTATTTTCCTTGTAAGAATTTAATCCTTCTAAAACTGAGACTGCTGAATTAGAAGCTCCACGGCCTCTCCAATTTCCAATTGCACTATTTTTGTCATTAGCCAGTTGGCCTATTAACGCAATAGTTTGATTCTTCTTTTTAAGTGGAAGTAACGCATCATCATTTTTTAGAAGTACAATAGATTTTTTTGCAATGTCTAATACTGCTTCTTGATTTTCTTTAGATCCTAGAACGTTTTTTTCTCTGTCCTTATTACAATATTTATAAGGATCATCAAATAGACCTAGATCATATTTAACACCTAAAATTCTTTTTACAGCATCGTCAACAATAGAAATATCAACTTTTCCACTTGTCACCAATTCATCTAATTTTCTAATATATAAACTAGATTCCATATCCATATCAGATCCTGCATTTGCAGCAATTTCAGCTGCATGAGCTCCATCTCTAGCATATCCATGTGGTATCATTTCTCCTATTGAGCCCCAGTCAGAAACAACAAAACCATCAAAACCCCATTCTCCTTTTAAAATATCTCGCTGTAAGAATGAACTTCCAGTTGCAGGAATTTCATCAACTGTATTAAATGAATTCATAAATGTACTTACCCCAGCATCAACAGCAGCTTTAAAAGGGGGTAAAATAGTGTTAAATAAAGTATATTCATTTGTGTCAGCAGTATTGTAGTCTCTTCCTGCTTCTGCAAACCCATAGGAAGTAAAATGCTTTGCACATGCCGCAATAGTATTATAGTCAGAAAGATCATTACCCTGAAAACCTTTAACTCTTGCCTTAGCAATTAGGCTGCCAAGAAAAGGATCTTCCCCAGCTCCTTCCATAACTCTACCCCATCTCGCATCTCTAGAAATATCAACCATAGGAGCAAAAGTCCAGTTTAATCCAGCTGCAGATGCTTCAATTGCAGCAACTCTTGCTGATTTCTCTATAGCTTCTAAATCCCAGCTTGAAGATTCAGCAAGTGGAATAGGGCTTATTGTCTGATATCCGTGAATAACATCAAATGCAAAAATTAAAGGAATACCTAACCTAGTTTCCTCAACTGCTATTTTTTGAAGTGCTCTGACATTATCAACTCCAGTGACATTTAACATTGATCCAACTAAGCCATTCTTTAAATCTCTATATCTAGATTTTTGATATTCTCCTTCTGGCATCGGTCCAGTTGCATCCCAAAAACCATTATACTGGTTCATTTGTCCAATTTTTTCATCTAATGTCATTTGGGATAATAAATCATTGATAAAAATTTCCTTTTCTGACTTATTATCACATGAAATAAGAAGTAAAGTACTTAATAATAAAGTAATTAATTTTCTCATAATACGTTAAATCTATTGGTAAACACGAATATAATCTACTTCCATAGTTGATTCCACGAAATTAGGATCAATATCAAACCAACTACCACCCATAGCAACATTTAAAATAAAAAATGCCGGTGCGTCAAAAGGCCAATTAGTTTCAGTTTTTGGAGAAGGATTATAGGTATAAAAGATATTGTCATCTACAAAAAATTCTATTTTTTCTGAAGTCCAATTAATGGAGTAAATATGAAATTGAGTTGAATAATCACTAATTATAGTCTCTCCCATTGTCCAAGTATCCCCAAAACTATCAGGAGTATGTATTGCTCCAGAAATAACTGTAGGCTGATGCCCCCAGTGCTCCATTATATCTACTTCACCACATGCAGGCCACCCTACACTTTGATGATTAGCCCCTAACATCCACAATGCAGGCCAAGTACCAGCACCAGTAGGTAGTTTTGCCCTAATATCTACACGACCATATTGAAACTCATATTTATCTCTAGAAATAATTCTAGCTGATGTATAATTACTACCACTATATGCTTCCGTCTTAGCTGTTATTTTTAGTAAACCATCTTCAACCTTTACATTTTCTACCCTATCTGTGTAATATTGAGACTCGCCATTACCCCAGCCACATAAATCCGGACATCCTGTGCCAATTTCATAAATCCAATTCTCGTTATTAGGTTGGCCATCGATATTAAATTCCTCAGACCAACTAGCTACTGGGTCTGATTCTTGAACATAAACTGTAATCGATTCAGATGTGCTTATGGAATGTCCAGTAGATGAATAAGCATAAACATATATTGTATAATTATTGTTTCCAGGATTAGCATAGGTGTATTCATAATCACCCGAAATACTTTCTAATTCTGCTCCATTTCCAAATCTATATCCATAAGTAATTGCATCGTCTGCATATGCTGAACATTGAATTATCCCACTTCCATCTCCATTTGGATTATCATTATCAGATCCAACTATGCTAATAGTAAGTGTAAGATTACTGGGTATTATTTCTTGTGGCGGGTTAGGTGTAGAATCATCACTATTAGATGAACATGATAAAAAAATAATAAATAATATAGAATATAAGTTCCTGATCATATATAATAGGTTATAAATTGAGCATAAATATAAAAATTTATTAAACAACTATTTTACTGTTCATTAGTAATTAGAATAAACCAAGATAAATCATCCCATCCAATAGTTTTAAGATACATAGTATTAGAATTTCTTGACAAAATTTGATAAGAATGCGTACCTCCAACATAAAAACCTAAGAACCCATTACCAGTAAAAGATAATGTTTCTACACCACCTGGCTCACTAATTGTCCAAACTGAATCAAAGTCATCAACTGGATAGTATTGATGTTCATTATCACTATTAGGATCACCCAACCCTTGATTGCCAAAAAATTCAGCCTCTAATGGTGGTGCTTTACCAAAAATACTTCCATTAGCTTGATATGTCATATTCCCTGCAGAAGTAAAAATAAATCTATCATCATACATGCCAGTATCAGCTTTATCAAAAGGATTTGCATTCCACCACAAAGCCATACCATCAGGAGCTTGATCATCAATCGGTCCAACACCCATATGCCCTGGAGCTTCAGCTTTAACTCTCCAACTTCCAGTAGTTAAGGCATTTACTAATTCTGGCGGGGGTTCATATGTAACTAACACCTCTACTTCAATAGAGCCATTAGTCATTATTCCCGCTGTTCCTGAAGCAACTACAGCTACTTCATATATATGTATACCTGTAGTAGTGAAATCCATTGTAAAGACTCCGCTTGGTTGCATATATTCAGTGCCATTATAAACGAATTTGTAGGTTATTGCGTCATCTGCCACAGCAGTAAAATTAACTGTTCCACTGCCATCACCATAAGGATTTTCGGTATCAGCCCCAACTATATCTGCCGCAATTGCTAGATTAGAGGGATTTATTACGTCTCCAAATTCATAATTTTCAGTTTCACATGATGTTAAAAAAGCAGCTGTAAATGCTAATAAAAAAGCATAAATTGATAACCTAATATCTTTTTTTGTTATTCTCATAATTTAATATTTTAATTAACTAATTCTATCTCATCAAATCTATAAACTCCTCCATCTTGATTTCCAAAATCATAGAAAACAATAAACGAAATATAATCAAGATCTGGGGCACCAGAAAAATCGTAAGTCAATATCTCCCATTGATTTGCTACTGTAGTAACCATATCATATTCATAGGTTAATCCAGCAACATTTCCTGCAGAAGTTTCAAGTTTAACTTTTACCACTTTCCCAGCTTCAGGCGAATAAGACTTTAGTCTAATTTGACTAGAGGTTCCAGTAAAATCTATAACATCTACCTCAAAGCCCATTCCACCCCAAGTTTCTGCACCAGCATCTTTTACACATTCCATAACATTAGCTGTTGTATTCTCACCTGAACTATCAGGATTAGCAACTACAGCAACACCACCAACACCTCCGAAAGAAAAATTGGCAGGTACATCTCCTTCAAAATCTTCAATCATAGTAGATGGAGCTACTGTTGGTATAAATTCTCCATTTCCTACTTGTAATTCATCAAAATGATAAATTCCAGCATCTTGATTTCCGAAATCATAGAAAACAATACATGTAATATAATCAAGATCTGGGGCGCCAGAAAAATCGTAAGTCAATGTCTCCCATTGATTTGCTACTGTAGTAACCATATCATATTCATAGGTTAATCCAGC
>JAAZXG010000036.1 GCA_014240255.1 Methanobacteriota archaeon | reverse complement strand
TTTACCAACCGGAGTATCTTTCCCCATAGGTTCAAGTAATTCAATTTCGTATCCTCCAACTTTCAAATGGGCAGTAGTTACACCTTCAGAGTCTACTTTTTCAGTATGATCTAGTTTGAGACCTAGAGATTCCCACATAGGCAATCGGTCCTCAATAGAATCTACAGCAATGCCAATGTGTCTGATTTTCACAAATATCAAATAAAGCAAGACTATTTCAAGATTATCAATATTTACTGGCCCTCAAGTAAACAGTAGTGTCTCACAGCATTACAATACTAAAATCCAAATTGCACAATGCAACCGTGACTCATGCCTTAAAGGATTATGAAGGTTCAGTTGCCTTGAGTCCAGAACTAATTAAATTAGGGAAATTTTCAATACATGAGCAAGTTCATTTGTGGAACATAACCCAAGGTACAAGATTAATTACTTACATAATAGAATATGAAGGAACTGAGAAGGGAATCATTTGTGTAAATGGGGCGGCAGCACATAGAGCAGATTCGGGCGACAGAATAATTTTAGCTACGTTTGCTGAGATAAACTCACAAGAATCCAAAGACTGGAAGCCACATATTGTTATAATGAATGAAAACAATACTCAAAAGGCTTAGTTTTTCAATATTTTTTCAATAACCCGTTTTAATTCTTTACCAAATTTGATATGTTGATCAGCATCCCAGTGTACGCCCTCTCCCTCGCTTGGCTCTACAATTTTAGCAGCATCCAAAAAATGAATGCCGAGGTCTGAAGCTACTTTCTGATAACATTCAGCGAAAAGGTAAGATTTTTCTCGAGCTTGTTTGAAAAATTCCTCTTGGTCAGGCATTATTGTAGAACCAATATGCGTTGGTGAAATCAATAATATTTGGGGCGGTTCTTCTACCAAATACTCGGAATTAAGAACTATTTCACACAACCCCCTTGCTCCTTGTGCGATCTCTTCCACAGAAAGATTGAATTCTAATTTGAGATCATTTGTTCCTAACATGATGTTTACCAAATCGAGGGGTCGATGACTTTCCAAAATTATTGGTAAAACATCGGAACCGCTACGAAATGGTCGCGCTTCTTCACCTTCTTCGTTAATAAATATTGTTCTTCCGTTCAATCCCTCTTCCAGAATATGATAATTCGTGCCTAATGATTGTTGTAACACTCCAGTCCATCGGATATCAAGTGGATATCTTGTACCATCTCCTGGAGAATAACCCCACGTATTCGAATCTCCAAAACATAGTATATTTTTCATATAGTTCTTCTATTCTAATGTAGAACTTAAGTTAATGGGGTAAAGCAATCCATATCGCCACAAGAATTAGAAGGCCCCCCATAACTCTGTTAATCATGAGGCCAGATTCTCTTCCGCTAAATGTTTTTCTAAGCACAGTTCCAAAGGCAGCCCAAGTTAACACAGCCATCAGACCAAATAAGAGATTCAAAATAACAAGAGTTGCTTTCGCATAATATTCAGTACCAAACAGAGTTCCAAAAGTGGTCATTAGTACTACAAAGTGAATCCAAGCTTTTCCATTAACAAATTGAAGCACGATTCCAGTAAAGAATCCAAAATGTTCTTCAGTATTGCTATTTTTGTCAATAGTTTCAGATGAAGCCACAATATATCCCAAATATGCAATATATATTGCTCCAATATAGCTTAAAATGGTAAAAACAAATTCATTTTCTTTTAGAAATTCAGCACCTGCTGCAATTCCCAAGCCAAGAATAGACCACCCAATCCCCATTCCTGCAATTAGCGGTAATGTTTTTTGGAAGCCATAGCGAGAACCATGTGCTGCACATAGTACATTATTCGGACCCGGCGTAAAACACATAGGCACGATAAAAGCTAAAGTTGCTAAAAGAAGGGGAATATCTAAACTCATTTTTGTAAATTAATCCCAATCCAAACAGCTACTCCAAATAGAGATAATCCCATAATTCGATTAATTAAAATTCCCGATTTTGGGTCACTAAATATTCGTTTTAATCCACTTCCAAAAGCACCCCATAGAAGCCATCCAATTAATTTGACTAGACCATTTACAAGAGCAATCATTATCTTGCCAGTAATCCCACCTCCAAATACATGTCCGAAAGTAGTCATTAAGATTAATAAATGAATAAAAGCTTTACCATTTACAACCTGTAGAAGGATCCCAGTAGCAGCACCTTCTTCGTTAGAGTCTCCTTCTTCAAGTAAATGGGCCGTTGCAATTTTATAAGATAAATAGATAATATACCCAATACCAATATAAGTAAGAGAAGTTAATAAGGTTTGATTTTCTTCTATAAACAAAGCCCCATACCCAACAATAGTACCTAATAAAATCCATCCTAGAATCATTCCCAATATTAAAGGCAAAGTATTTCGAAAGCCATGTTGAGAACTATGCGCGGCCGAAAGAAGATTATTTGGCCCTGGTAAAAATGAAATGGGTAACGTGAAAGCCAACATCAATAATAATTCCTCCGTATCCATCAATAACCACAGAGTCCTTAACTTATTACTTTTCGAAATTATTTTTTGAATAACCCTTAAATATGTCATTAACCAGATAACAATATGAATAAAATCGCAATTGTAGTGCTATTAGCGACAATTTTGCTTTCAGCATCAGCCAGTACTGCCGTAGAAGATTCAACTTTTGCAGTTGGAGATGAGTGGGCTTTTGGTAAAGAAATTGATCTGATGGAAGAAGCAAGTTCAGAAATATCTGAGTTAGAAAATAACATTACAGGCATAATGTCTGGTGAAGATGCCGAAATGGTGAAGAATATGTCTGGCCTTGAATTAAAATCATTCGACCTTGACAATCAGGCAATTTTAGGATTTTATTATACGGGAGAGGTCATAGATGATTTTGATCAACTAATCCATATGCAAACCGAGCAATCACTCTATTCTCATACAGTATTGGGAACCAAATTAACAACCATGTTCCCTAGTGAAGGAGAACATAATTTACTATTGAAAATGTCTTGTGAAGAAGAAGACTGGGATGAAGAAAATGAACAGTGTGGCGAAGATGATGATGCCGGTAAGTTTGAATTATTAGATAACAACACAGGAGAACCTTTAGTCCTTGAAGAATTAAACACTGAAATTGGAGGAAGTATGCACTACGTTGCTAAGATTACACAAGATACTTGGTGGACACAGGATACACACGAATTAGCAAAAACTGAAATCACAGTTGCGGTTGGTGCAGCAGGCGGAATCACAATTAAAAATGTACCTAATATTACACTTGACGGAGTTTCAATTTTAGATCGTGGAGGTGAAGAGCCAATGTTCGATTGTGCTAACGGATATGAAAGTTATGAATTTTACTATGCTAATGATGGCTGGGAAGATTGTGATGATGGTAGTGATGAAGCAGGAAACGGTTACGATTTCGAATGTGAGAATGGAGATACATATCCAATGGATTACGTAAATAACGGAATGTGGGACTGTGAAAACGGAGAAGATGAAGGTGAAAGCGGAGATGATGGAAGCGATGATCCATTCTCAGTATGTGATGAATTCGAAGATGATGAAGGAGTCGGTGCCCACTGTTATGAAACAATAGACATAAAATTCGAAACCGCAGTTTTTGAGATGGCGTCAGAAGCAAGCTGGCATTTACTTTTTGATTTTGGCGATGATCCACTGAATGTAATGGACCTTCCTCTAGAAGAAAATAAATATTGGGATGGAGACATGTCTCGTTTAACAATTAGTGGAGACGTAGGTGGACAAGTAGATATTGCAAAACCACAATTGAGTTTATGTCCTGATTTGGATTGTGACCAACTACCAGAAATGCAAGAACTTTATTCTGAATTAACAAATGCAATTCAGGAACTTCATGATAGCGAAGAATTTAGCATAACTGTGGATAGAGATGAGGATGGACTTCCAGACGTAATCACAGAGTGGAATGACTTATTCCCAATGTATATTCCAGAAACTTGGATGGATCAAATATTTCAGGAAATTGTAGATCAGATATCATGTGAAGATGACGAATCTGCTGAAGAAGGAGAAGATTGTGACGAAACCGCTGAAGAAGAGTTCGAAAAATTAAATTTAAGAATAGAAAATAATAGATTTGCTTTCGGCCCCTACTCACTTCACGATATTGAAGATTTCCGCCCTATACCCTATGCATTTGAAACCGGAGAAAAGGAAACTACAACAGCTTCAGATGGAACAGTATACGAAGGTTATCAAGTATTCCCATCAGATCAATGTTCAGAAAAGAATCCTAAGAGAGATGACGACGATTGCGATAGAGAAGAAGAAGATGATGATGGCGGTGATGATGGAGGTATAGTTCCAGGAGGCAGTCGTTCAGGCCATGATGAAGATTATGAAGATGGTTGCGAAGGAGATCCTTTCTGTGATTCAGAAATAATCTGGTTCCATGATGCCAAAACAGGACATCCTGCTTACATCAATATGGATATGCCTAATCTAAGAGAAGATGGTTATAGAATTGAGATGATGCCAATCGACTCAGCTATAGCTGATGCACAAGTTGATGCAAATGCTGATACTGATAATCCCGAAAAGACAACATTGATAGAATTTGATGAGGAAGTAGTTGAGGAAGATTCATTATTGCCTGGCTTTGGAATAATAGCTGCAGGCTCATCACTGTTGTTTGTAAGTCGAAGATTTAGAAGCTAAGTGTGGACGCCCGAGAAATCATCAGCATTGCAGTTGGCGTAGTCATCTTAGCATATGTTGGATACTGTTTGCTTAATCAGAAGGTCTGGGTTCGAGGAGAGGTTGGTTTGAAGAGCACTGTTTTCGCATGGAGGACGAGAGAAGATAACCAATTTGTATTCATACTACATATAATAATTGGAACGGTACTCGGAATCTATATGGTTGCAAGTCCGTTTTTATGGTAAAATTAGGTGCAGAATATTTTGGTAATTGGGATGAGGAAGAAAATCATCTTACATATCTCCTCAAAAAAAACATTTGAAATAAAAAGAAATCATTATAATCACTACACCGAAGGCAATTCGTGATAGACCTCCGTAGCGATACAGTCACACAGCCCACAGAAGGCATGCGAAAAGCAATGTCAGAGGCAGTGGTCGGAGATGATGTTTTAGGTGATGATCCCACTGTAATTGAATTACAAGAGAAAGCAGCTAAAATACTTGGAAAAGAAGCCGCCCTTTACGTTCCATCTGGAACAATGTCAAATATTGTCGCAACTAGAACACATACTTCACCAGGAGATGAAATTGTTACGGAAGCTCACAGTCACATCTACAGATACGAAGGAGGTGCTTTTGCGGCCCTTTCAGGGTGCTCTATCGCCTTAGTCCATACAGGCAATGGATTGATGACTGGCGCAGCAGTATCAGATTCAATTCGAAAAGCTGAAGGAAGTCTGTCTCATTATCCAAATGGAAGCTTAGTTTGCGTAGAAAACACAGCCCAAGGCGGAGGTGGAACAGTTTATTCACAAAATACATTAGATGAAATCTGTAAAGTTGCAAAAGAAAAAGATTGTAAATTACACATGGATGGTGCAAGACTCTTCAATGCAGCAGTTGCAAGCAGGACCGATCCTTCAAGAATAGTTCGTGATTTTGATACAGTTTCTATATGTCTTTCCAAAGGTTTAGGAGCGCCAGTAGGCTCCCTCTTAGTTGGAAGCGAAGCAGACCTCGCTCAGGCCCACAGATGGAGAAAGATGTTCGGAGGAGGCATGAGACAAGCAGGAATCATCGCATCAGCAGGAATTTATGCTCTTGAAAATAACATAGAGAGGTTGAGCGAAGACCACAAAAGAGCGAAGAAATTTGCAGAAGCATTGGATGAAACATCTCATTTTTCAGTTAATTTAGATACAGTACAATCCAATATAGTATACATTGGAGTTGGAAAAGGAAGATCTAAACAAATGATTGAGAAACTTGCAAAACATGATATTGATATTTTAGATACGGACGATTCAACAATT
>JAAZXG010000035.1 GCA_014240255.1 Methanobacteriota archaeon | reverse complement strand
TAGAAATATTCCTCTGTAAGCATTAATTAATAACGGTCCCTTACTGCATGAGAAGTATGACTGCAAGCGATAGGTTCATGAAAAAAATCAGTGACTTCTATGATAACCTAGGCTATCCTGTCGTTTGGGAAGGTGAAGGTTCCAAGCGTCAATTAGAAATACAGTTCAAATCAGAATCAGGATATTTTGTAACAGCTACACTTCTAGCTCGTGGAGATGATATAGTAATAAAGGATGAATGGGGCCGTGAAAATGTTGTAAAAGCTACAAAAGGTAATTTAGAATTAATCAAATCCTGGTCCGAAGAACGTTAGTCTGGTAGTCGACTCATACTTTTGATATTGGGCCTTGGAATTATTTCAAGATTTGTTAATATTTTCTCTTCAAAGTCAAATACCCAAGGCTCACACCATCCAATTTCAGTTTTCAATATCTGTTCAGGAGTGTAATTCTTTAATGACATTACAATTGCACGTATGCTATTTCCATGTGCACTAACCAAAATATTTTTTCCATCAAATACATAAGGTAATATCTGTTTTTGTAAATAGGGAATTACTCTTTCTGCAGTATCTTTTAAGGATTCACCACCAGGGGGAGGAATATCGTAGCTTCTTCTCCAAATATGAACTTGTTCTGAACCAAATTTTTCAGCGGCTTCAGTTTTATTTTGACCAATTAAATCTCCATAATCTCTTTCATTGAGAGCTATATTCTTTTCAATAGGTAGATCTAATTTCCCAATTTTTTTTAATATAATCATTAAAGTGTTCTGGGCCCTTACTAAATTTGAAGTGAATGCTAAATCAAAGTTGATATTTTTGAGAATCAGGCCAGCTTGTTCAGCTTCCTCATTTCCTTGTTCATTTAGTTCTACATCTTTCCATCCTGTAAATCTATTTTGATCATTATAGACTGAAAGACCGTGCCTCACCAAAACAAGTTTTCCATTATTCATATTTAGTTAAATGTTTCTAGTGCAACTTCTCCATATTTAGGTAACGGTTGGGCTTTTATTCCAAGTTGTTTTTCTACTTCCTTTGCTAATTCTTTGGTAGATCCATGTACAGTATAGACTTGTTTTGGATTACACTCCTCAATAAATTTCATTGTTGAACTAAAATCAGCATGATCACTTATTGGAAATCCAGCATCTACGCCTTTCAAAGCCCATTTTGCAAACGCACACCATCCAGAAACTCTAGCCACTTTTGCTCCCTTTTCTCTTAAGCTTTTAACCACTGAATCTGGTTTTTTACCACTTGCAGAAGTTGTAGATGTAACCAACAATCCAGGATTCTTTTTTTCAGCATCATTCAATTTATTATATCTAATATATTCCAAGGGTACATCATATTTCTTGTAAATGTCACTTACTGAAGCGACTTCTTCAGAAACGGCAGGAGTGACTCCAGCTTTATTTGCAGTTGCAATTACTTCTTGGGCCTTTCCAAGTGAATAAGCTCCAATTATTCCATTACCTTTTGAAGAAATTGCACTAATCCATGCTTGTAGGTCACTCAATACATCAGTACGGTCTGGCAATATTTGATTAGGTTTACCATATGTAGATTCAACAATTAAAGTATCACAGTCTCTTGGTTTTGCTATACCTGCAGTTACAGTACCATATGGGTTGTAGTCTCCAGTATATAGAACGCCTTGACATTCAATCATGGCTGAACCTACAACATGGCCAGCAGAGATGAATTCAAGTTCAAAATCATTTATCTTAAACGGGTCATGAAAATCATGAACTGTTGCTTTTGTAGCTCCAGTTCTTACTTTCATTACATCTGCCGTAGGTCTAGTCATATGAGTATTTGGCCTCAAATGGTCTGAATGAGCATGTGTTACAGCCCCATCAGGCCTGCCTTGTGATGGATCAAGATAGACTGCTCTTTTATCTTCTCTTAGACATATTCCTTTGTAGTTGAAAATATCCAATTATTTTCCACCTTTTAATCTAAATGAATATCGGGATGGCTCTCTCCATCGATGTCCTGTTAGATAGGCACATATTCCACATCGAAAACCAATTGCTACAACTCCTCCGTAGAGAGTGGCGTTGTGTACTTTTTTTAGTGGAGAAGTGCAAACGGGACATGGTTGTCCTGGAGATGCAAATTCACCCCGATGGTGATGGTGGCCGCTTAGGTCATCACCTGGTTTTATTCTTCTCCATCTTTTTACTACTGGGTCATATCCAAGTCCCTGTTTTTTAAAATCATTTTCATCAGGTTCAGGTGCAGCTCCAACAGATCTAGTTCTAATGGTAACTTTGACTTTTTTAGAAAGGATTGAAACAATTCTCATTCTTTCTGCAGATAATCTATATGTCTTATCTTCTTTTTTTAATTTCTGTAAAACTTTCTTGTGAAGTTTTGTTTGAGTATCAACAGAACCTCTTTCTTTAAGAACATCCGATACAACCTCAACAATTACTTTTTTCGTAGGCTTTCGGTAGTCCATAATAGCCCAATAAACACATCAGTTAAAGGTTGTTGGGACGAGATAGTAATTCTTATTATCCCATTACAACAGTAGGTATACAACCGGAGGTTGATATGTCGTTAGAAGAAATCGATGAATTATTTTATTTACTAGAGAATCCAACACGACGCCGAATTTTCCAATTATTGTCGGTTGAACGACTATATCCTCTTAAAATGCACAAACAGTTATCTCGCGATATAGATGTTACTCAGCAAGCTATTGTGAAGCATCTTAAGATATTGGAAGAACATGGATTTGTAGAATCCCAAGATGAACCTAGTAATCGAGGCCCAAATCGTAGAGTTTATACTGTATCCAGAGAAGCATCTTTACACATAGACATAGGTCCCTCAACCTACAAGCAAAAAGCTGAAACTAATTTTGATATTAATAGTATTTCCTCTCAGCATCAGAGAGTTTTAGATGCAATCGAAGAATCACGCCATATGGGCTCTAAAGCCCGGATGGATCTTCTTTCTAGAGTTTCTGAAGACTTGAGAAAGTCAGTAGACGATGTTGAGAATGAGAGGAGAAGTTTAATGGCATTAATGGGTGAATTGAATAAGGAAATCACTATTACTGCTCAAGCAGCTGAATGTAATTATCAAGAAAGACGTTTACTTCATCATATATTACACAATAAAAATTATACGATTGAGAGTGCAGCTGTATCATTAGGACTTCGCGAATCAGAATTGCCTTTAATTCTAGAAAGTTTACAAAATAGAGGATTAACGAGATAGTGGCACGTATTCTTAAATAGAATAACAAAATAACTTAGTAACTTCATATGTATCGAATACGAGATTACCTAATTTTGATGTTTGCCATATGTCTCTTTTTACCTTCAGTTCAAGCTGAAGATAATTTATATCGAATCGATGGCCTTCCAAATAATTTACATTATAATTCTGGCGAATCATATTTGATAAATATTGCAGTAAGCGATTCAACTTCAGTTTCATATGTTATTGTTACAATAACCAATGGGACCTTGAGTACAACTGATGAATTTACAGAATCTAATTTAGAACTTAACTTAACTGATGAGGGTGAAGGTTGGTTTTTCCATTGGCAAGCCCCAACTGAATCTTTTGATCTAGGTGAAGGAAATGCAGCATTAATAATAGATTTCAAGTATCAGAATGGAACTACGTGGTCTTCATTTAATTCAATTATAAGGTCTCCTGAAGTTTTAGCAGAGAGTGGGCCTGGAGTTCCACAATGGGCACTTTCACTAGCTTGGACTGGTGCTAGTGTAACTGTGATTCTAACGGTTCTTGGTGCTTTAATTCTTAGACGAGATAGATTAACGTAAGGTATATATGCTATACCAGCCATCCAAGGTTAGACTTAGGTCAGAGGCTATAATATGAATCGCAGAATAATTAAAAATGATGAAGACGCCGTATCTCCGGTAATTGCCGTAATTTTAATGGTTGCTATCACCGTTGTAATGGCAGCAGTATTGTACGCATGGTTAGGCGGAATTATTGGTGGTTCACCAAAGAGCCCACCAACAGGTAGTATGATGGTCTCAAACGATGGTCCTAATGATTGGACTGTTACTATTATTAAAATGAATCCTACAGTTTCTATTAATTCAGTACATTGGTATTTACTAGATATGAGTGATATGACCAAAGTAGATGGTATGGTTTCAGATGTTTATGGTTTCAAGTCAGGTGAAGGAGAAGCAGTAATTTATGTGGATAATGATTTTGACGCTAAAGTAAGTCCAGGCGATCACTTTCAAATATTTGCAGGTGAAGACGGAACTTCGTTAGCGCAATATCCGGATCTTACAGATTATTCTTTCCGTATGAAATTCGATCCAACAGGTGATACTATTGGATATGATACTGAATTTTCATCCTAGATTAAATAAAAAGATTTAGCAAGATAACAGAGAGTTCTAGCTCTAGCTTTATTTTTATATTAAGTTTATTTGACGTAAGGTATATATGCTATCGTAGTATTGCTATATTTCTGACTTCGGTCAGAGGACATAACAATGAAACGAAGAATAGTAAACGATGAGCAGGCAGTTTCACCTGTAATTGCTGTCATTTTGATGGTAGCTATTACAGTCGTTCTGGCTGCAGTATTGTACGTTTGGGCTAGCAGTTTCCTTGGTGGAACAACCAAGAACGCACCAACCGGCAGTATGATAGCAAACGAAGATGGAAAGGGAACTTGGACAATATCTATTGTCAAGCTTAACCCACAAGTCTCCGTAAACTCTGTACACTGGTACTTACTAGATACAGAAGGAAACACAAAGACTGATGGCTTAGTCTCTGATGTATATGGTTATTACTCTGGACAGGGTAAAGCTGTAGTATTCATAGACAACGACTTCAATGGAAAGTTGAGCCCAGGTGACAAGTTCGAAGTTCACCCGGCTGAACCAGACTCGGATTTATCAGCAGTTAGTGATGTCACTGACTACTCATTCCGTATGAAGTTCGAGCCTAACGGTGATGTAATCGGTTACGATATAAGTCTAAAAGCATAGATTTAGTCACCAAAACAGAATGAGGACTATGTCCTCATTCGAAGGTAACTTGGGGATTTCGATCCCCATTTTACCAAACTTTTTTTTTAATCTAACCAGGGAACTCTTTGTATTGGTTGAGCGCCTTTAGCTAATCCTTTTTTTATTTCAGCTTTGGGTAATAACTCTAAAATCACTTCAGCAATAGTTGCCTTACGTGGTGCTTTTCCGGTTTCTAATCGATCTTCATTTAATGAGGAATCTGGATACTTTTTTAGAAAGTCCATAGCGCCATCATCCCACGGAGCTGGGCCTTTGTGTGGGATAATACTTGGTAATTCTATCGATGCCGTTTCAAATACAAGATATCCATTTTCTTCTAGATTCACATTCCAAGCAATAGGTTCAAAATCTGAAATAGCATTATAGATTTTACGGCCTTGTCTTTGGAGCCAAGGTAATGCTGTTTCTTCATTTCCTCCAGGGTGAGGCAATATTGCAGTCGTAACAAATCCTTGGAAAGGTCTTTTCTTATTCTTTGGAAAAAAGAAATCTAAAGAAGGTTCAGCCAAAAAGGCTTTGGAAGCCAATACAGCTGAGCCAAGGCCTTTGAGTGTCACACCTGCAGCTACATTTCGTTTGTAATCAACAGGATCTGCAAGCATAATAGGAGAATTTGGTGCGTTTTCTACATTATCAAAAATAATAGGTGGCTTCCAGTTAGCAATTTCGTTAACTAATTTTTCAAACCCCCCATATTTAATGCACAATATTTCAACTAGATAACCTGAAAAACCACCTACTGCCGAACTAGCTCCATAGGCACCACATCCCTTTAGAAATTGCTTAGTGAGTCTAATATCATCTTCCATACCAGATATGTTATTCTTTACCCATTCCGTGTGAAAGGGGGTTCTATCTACTGCTGAAATGGACTTTGTTGAATTCTCTATTGAATAACAAGGAACAACATCTATTCCAATTCCTTTGATTTCACCACGTAGGTATGGATGCTGAGCATAAAGTTCTCTTCCGTTGGGAAGAATTTTCTTTGCAATATCCAAACCTTCTTTTTTCAAATCCGTATCTGTATTAAATTTTAAAAATAAATCAATATCTGCACCTTTAAGGAAAGTTTTTTTTGCAACAGACCCTACTATTAATGAATCAAATTTTTTATTACTTAGACTATTAGCTTTATTCATTAATTCCATTGCCAAATCTTCTATTTTCTTAGCTTCTTCTTCACCTGGTTTGATTTGGTCAATGACGGCTTTGAGTAATTGATTCACTCTTCTTCATCAAGAGGGTTGGATTTACCTTTACTCCAAGCCTTTAATCTCTCTTTTTGAGCCCTTTTCTTTAGAGTTTCGATATCATCTTTAATTGGCAAAAATATAGGTATGGTGAATACAATAAGGCCAAATATTAGGGCTACAATCCCCCATCTCAAATAATCTTGCCGATATGTTAAAGTATCTATAAAGATACTGATTGAAAGTAAAGCGAATATATTTGAGAACCATATAATTCGCCTATATGATTTTTCACTGAAAAAATATTTTCCAGTTTCATATTCTATGTTTACTGAAAATTCAGCTTCAGGTATTTCAATTTCATCTAAATTGATTTGAGGTCTTTCTCTATTCCGTTTTCTCAGGTAAAGCGTTACAAGAATACCACCGCCAAGAAATGCAGCTTGACCAAAACCGGGATCACCAGCAGCAGTAGCTGCCCAAATTGCATACACAACGGCCAACCAAATAGCTACAAGAATTGAGTAGTAAAGGTTCATTCAATTACTAAGACTAGACTCTAGCTTCCATAGTAATCGCTTCAACAGGGCAGGCAAAGGCACAGAGAGTACAGCCCGTACAGGTATCATCAAGAATAAGTGCTTTTTTTGATTCGAATTGAGAAGTTCTAGCTTTTAAGTCCCACGAAATCATATCTATCGATGCAAAATTACAGAAATAAACACATTGAGTACAACCTATACATTTTTCATTATCTACCAATGCTATGTAATTTTTTCCTCTTGGCAATGAATCTAAAGTCATCTTTCTTAGATCTTTAAACATAGATTTTGCTTTTTCGATACCGGTTGTTGGTAATTTCTCTTTAGCTAATGCATTTTTAGCAGCCGTTAGCCATTTGTTTGGTTTCTTAAAAAATAAAGAGGTAGATTCTGAAACAATTGGCGTTTGATTTTCCACAACAGTCTCAATAGGTTTTTCTTCTTTTTCAACAGATTCAGTAACAGCATCAGTAGATCCGGATCCAATATCAGCAGGATCGGTAATCAGGATCGCATCTACAGGACATACTTCTTCGCAAGCTCTACAAACAATGC
>JAAZXG010000034.1 GCA_014240255.1 Methanobacteriota archaeon | reverse complement strand
ACCATCAAATTAAGCCAGAAAATCCAGTAAAAACAATTAGCTAAAATCCAGAATATATTGTCTGGTAATATTCCTACAATTCCAGTAGGTTCAAAGAGAGCTGTAAAATGTTCAGGAAAGGGTTGTAAATCTTGGAAAGGTAGAGTAATATATTGTAACATTGAACCTCCACTATTTGCAGGGTGTGCTAAATTTTCAGTTATAGCGTCAGGATCTACTACTGCAATACCCATGAAACCCTTTCCAGACATCCAAGGTTCATAACTATCTGGATAATATTTCAGATAATAACTTCCTTTATCGGATAACGTAACTTGGTATGTGTCGGGATTTCCTTTATCTAATACTGAAACATTAACCACTTGCCCAACATAAGTCTCGTTCAGAGCATTACTGAAATCTTCTGCACTTGTTATTTCTTGATCGTTTACTGCAGTTATCAGCATCCAAGGTTCAAGTCCAGCTTCCTCGCCTCCATAATCTACAACAACACTTGCTGAGAGGACACCTTCATTAGATGGTTCTAGAGAAGCTACCATTACCCAAGAAAACATAAGAGAGCAAATAATCGCAACAACCATATTACTTCCAGGTCCTGCAGCATAGAGCCTCATTCTTTCCCATTTTTTCATACTTTTCATTCCTTCTTCATCGGGTTCAACAAAAGCTCCGACTGGAAAAACGAAAAGAAGCAAACCTAATGCTTTGACTTTAACATCAGCTACACGGCTTAGAATTCCATGACTAAATTCATGAATAACCATTGCAATTGCTAGAGCCAATATACCATACCAAAGTGGAATTACTGGATTAAGTCCAGGTAATCCAATCATCATCTTAGGTGAAACGGAAGCACTTTTAGGAATTTGCCAAGCTAGTGTAGCTTGCCATACAAGTAGCAAGAACATGAAGACCATAATTGCAAAAACAGTTATAACCCAAACATCTCCTACTCTCTTCCAGAAGGTTCTGTATTGAGATAGGTTTTCTATGAAATCTTTACCCCAATCAGTTCTCCACATCATGAAAGAACGACCCCATACCAGATCCAGATTATATTTCGCTAAATGCCCTTCATTTTCAGCCCATCTAACTGTAGTTACCCAAGCTAGAAGGGTTAATCCAAATACAATATATCCTAGAAATAAGCAGATACTTAGAATGACAATAAATTGAAAATGTCGACGAATATGGATTTCAATAGGTAGGCCTGTAAAATCAGGTTTTATTGCTTTTGCTTCTTCTATTGGCATATCTTCATCGGTCTCAGTATTCTTTTGTGCCATAGGTTCCTAAGTAGGTTGGAGTCCACATGGGGCTTTATTTAACCTCCATTATGGGCTCATAATGTCAAAGAAAAAGGGCAAACGGGAAGAAATTTTTTCGTTTCCTGAATTTAACAAAGAAGAATACCGTGCTAAAGAGACTCGAGATTCGATAATCACAATATTTGCAGTTTTTTATGCACTTACTATTGCAGTAATTTGTTATTCGTTAGTAAGGATGACGCCTCTAGGAGGCTGGGTAATGTTTATTGGATTTGCATCACCTTTTGGTTTGATTAAAATTCTCCCATTACTTTTTGATACTAGCGAATTTGAAAGAAAAAACTGGTTTGGTCCAATGATGATGTCTTTCATGGCATGGTTAGGGATATTTATTTTACTTTCAAATCCTCCTTTCAACGATATTGCTAAGCCTAAATTTCAACAAGTTGAAACATTTGTTGAAATGGAGGGACAATGGAATGAAACTAAAGTTATTGGAATTGATACTCCATTTGTACTAGTAATTTCAGTAAAAGATAATTGGGAAGTAGATAATGTTCAATTTTCAGCAAGTAAAGGGAATAGTGGTTTTCTTAATTCTCAAGTAATGGAAAAGCTTGAAACAGACAATGAGTTTGGAATAGAAGGCAATAGTCTCTATTATTATTTTTTTGAAAATGGTTTAGATGTTGCGTCTTACAGTTTTACTTTTACAGCCAGTGATGCAGAGGAAAACACAAATTCTAAAACGGTAAGTTTAACAATCGGTTAGAGTAATTTTTGCTGAATATCGTGTAATTTTTCTAAAGCTTGTAAAGGAGTTAAGTTCATCAAATCCATTTTCTTTATTTCATTTATGACTGGATTTTCCTTAATTTCAGACCTTGCACTAAAATTAGGACTAAAAACAGATTGAACAGGCCCAGTTTTAGAAACTTCAATAGTCGTTCCTTGTTCCAGATTTTCCAGAACTTTACGAGCTCTTGCTAACACTTCTTCTGGAACTCCTGCCATCTTTGCTACATGAATACCAAAAGAAGCGTCGGTTGGCCCTTCAGCCACCCTGTGAAGTAATGTTAATTCATGTCCATCTTCTTTAGCTTGCATATGACAATTTACTGATCTATCCAATATCTTTGCAACATCAGTCAATTGGTGATAGTGAGTAGCAAACAATGTTTTGACTCCCTTTTCAGCATGTAATTGTTCAGAAACAGCCCATGCTAACGCTAGCCCATCGAAGGTAGAAGTTCCTCTTCCAATTTCATCTAATAAAACCAAACTATCAGTAGTAGCATTCCTTAGAATATTTGCTAATTCCAGCATTTCAACCATAAATGTTGAATGGCCATGAACTAAGTCGTCATGTGCACCAACTCGTGTGAAAACACGGTCAACCATCCCCAGTCTTGCCGATGAAGCAGGAACAAAACAACCAGCTTGAGCCATTATGCAAATTAGAGCCGTTTGACGCATATATGTCGATTTACCGCCCATATTCGGTCCAGTCAAAATCATCAATTGTCTTTGTTTATTATCTAATTGTAAACTGTTGGGAATGTATTTTCCTTCTCTTAGAACTTCAATTACAGGATGTCTTCCATCTGATATTGAAAGTGCTCCGTCATCAGACATTTCAGGCCTAACATAATTATTGGATTGACTAACTTCTGCTAGTGAACAAACAGCATCTATTCTAGAGATGGCCATTGTTGTTGCTTGTAATGAACCTAAGAACTCCATTACCCATTCTCTTAATTCTTTGAATAGTTCAGCTTCGAGTGCTTGAGAACGTTCATCAGCTCTTAGAATAGAGGTTTCTTTTTCTTTAAGTTCAGGAGTAATATATCGGTCACCAGCAGCAACAGTTTGTTTTCGATGATAGCTTTCAGGTACTTTCTTGGCAAAGGCTTTTGGAATTTCTAAATAGTATCCAAAAACGCGGTTATATCCGATTTTTAGCTTTGGTATTCCAGTCTTTTTCTTTTCCTCAGCTTCAAGAGCAATAACCCATTCTCTTCCACTAGTGGCCTTTGATCTTAAATCATCTAATTCTTTAGAATAACCTTTCTTGAAAATCCCACCATCTCTAAGGACTAAAGGAGGTTCTTCAACGATAGCTTCTGCTAATTTATCGGCAACTTGTTTATGAACATCAATTGACTTAACTAATTTCTTCATCAGTTTAGATTTTAGAGGTTCTTCAGTTAGGAATTGTTTCAATTCTTTAACTGTGTTTAGACTGAATCTTAGACTATCCAAATCTCTTGGTGAGATTGAACCGTGGCCTAATCTTGATAACAATCTTTCAACGTCTTGGAAACCTTTCAGGATATCTCTAATTTCTCTTCGACTTAGTGTGTTTTCGAATAATTCTTGAACTGCATCATGCCTTTCATTTATCCTTTTTAAGTCATGTAATGGCCTCAAAAACCAATCTTTTAGCCTTCGTGAGCCGCCTGCTGTTGAAGTTTTGTTTACAACTGCAAAAAGAGTATCTTTAGAAGAATCACCAATAGTACGTACGATTTCCAAATTTCTTAATGTGACTGCATCCAAAGTCATTGTTTTTGCTTTAATCATCAAAGAAGGTGGCCTTAGATGTGGCAATTCACTAAATTGCGTTTCAGTAGCATAAGATAAGATTGATCCAGCAGCCGCAACAGCCATTGGATAGGTTTTTAATTCTTCAACACTTCCAAATCTTTTTTCTAAGGTTTTTTTGGCAACAGGATACATCCATGAATCTGCTTTCTGTGGGGTTGTGTTTACTCCAAGGGCCATCATCCAATTTTCAATATGTTTATTTCCTTCAGGAACTATAACTTCAGAAGGAGAATATCTCATCATTTCAGATTCTAATGATTCCCTATCTCCGAATTGAGCTGTAGCAAATTCACCAGTAGAAATGTCCATTATTGCCAAGCCAAGTCCCTCATCAGTTTCGTTAATTGACGCTAAGAAATTATTGGAATTACTTAGCATAGTTCCTTCAACAACAGTTCCAGGACTTACGATTCTAGTTACTCCTCTTCTTACTATACCTTTTGAACTTTTTGGATCTTCTAGTTGTTCACAGATAGCAACTCTATGCCCTTTCTTGATTAATTTTCCAAGATAGCCATCTAGTGCATGGTAAGGCACTCCAGCTAAAGGGATTGGATTATCGGAATTCTTGTCCCTGGCAGTTAAAGTAATATCTAAATCTTTAGCAACAATGACTGCATCGTCTCCAAACGTTTCATAAAAATCCCCCATTCTAAATAATAGAATTGAATCTGGATTTTCACGTTTTATGGCGTGGTACTGACGCATCATCGGACTGGACAAGAAGTAGGGAGTAACAGGTCTGTTTTAGTTCTTGTGCCTCGATTTTTAGGATTAATTTAATACGGTGGTTATGATGCTTAGTTACAAATGACGGAGAACCCAAAATTCACAAATTCTTTGATTGATTCTACAAGTCCATATTTGTTGCAACATGCCCATAATCCAGTAGATTGGTATCAATGGTCTAAAGAAGCTCTTGATGAAGCAAAGAAACGTGATGTTCCAATTCTCCTAAGCATTGGTTACTCTGCATGTCATTGGTGTCACGTTATGGAAAAAGAGTCCTTTGAAGATGAAAAAACTGCTGAAATAATGAATAATCATTTTGTTAATATCAAGGTAGATAGAGAGGAAAGGCCAGATTTAGATGAGGTTTACATGGCTGCTACTCAGGTGATGAATAAAGGGCAAGGAGGTTGGCCAATGACGGTTTTCTTGGCTCCTAATCTCAAACCATTTTTTGCAGGAACTTATTTTCCACCTCAAGATGCTTATGGTAGGCCGGGTTTCCCTACTCTTCTAACTAAACTTGCTGAAGTATGGGCTAGCAACAAAGGGCAGTTACTTTCCCAAGCCGATTCTATCGTTCAGCATTTGAATTCTACCGATATACAAAACACAAATGTAGAAAGTAACGTTAACCAAAAAGCATTAGAGTATTGGAATTCTAATTTTGATAAGGTATGGGGTGGTTTTGGACCTGCACCTAAATTTCCTAACACCGGAGCGATTTTGCACCTTTTCAATGATTATCACATTAATGGTTCAGAAGATTCCCTGAATTCTGCAGTCAAAACTTTAGATTCAATGTATCAGGGAGGAATTTTTGATCATATAGGTGGTGGCTTTGCCAGATATTCTGTTGATGAGAAATGGTTAGTTCCTCATTTTGAAAAAATGTTATACGATAATGGCCCACTTATGGAAGCATATTTG
Source organism: Methanobacteriota archaeon (assembly GCA_014240255.1). Classification (GTDB taxonomy): domain Archaea; phylum Thermoplasmatota; class Poseidoniia; order MGIII; family CG-Epi1; genus CG-Epi1. The sequence goes on along the minus strand of JAAZXG010000034.1, from coordinate 2,799 downwards.
GTCGGATATCAAATAACAAAAAAACCAGAATATTTGGATGTAATTTCTAAAATTTTTGAATGGTTAAAAGATGAAATGATTGATCCGGACGGTGGATTTTATTCCTCCATGGATGCAGATTCAGAAGGTGTTGAAGGTAAATACTATGTTTGGAAACAATCTGAAATTAAAGAGGTTTTAACCAAAGAGGAATCTGATATTTTCAGTCAATATTTTGATATTACTGAAGAAGGCAATTGGGAAGGTAATTCAATCCCTCATATAGTAATGAAGAAATCATCATTATCAAATTTATTGAAAATTACAGAAGAGGAAATTATCGAATCGTTAGAACGCTCTCGAGTTAAAATAAAAGAGCATAGAGCTTCACGAATCCCTCCTGGGACGGATGATAAAATAATCGTGTCTTGGAATGCTCTAATGATTAGTTCACTTGCTAAAGTTTCGTATGCACTTGGGAAGAAAGAATATTTTGATGCAGCTGACAAAGCCGTTACGTTCATCACAGAAAGAATGTCTAAAAAGGATGGAACTCTAAATAGAGTTTACAGAAAAAACGTGGCGCATATTGATGCCTTTGCAGAAGATTATTCTTATTTTGGTAATTCGCTTATTGATATGTATGAAGCTAGTTTTAATCCAAAATATTTGGAATTAGCTAAGAAATATGCCGATATATTGATAGACCAATTTTACACAGAGGGTCAATTCAAACAATCCCTTTCAAAGAATATTGTGATTAATAGTGGTAATAGTATGGATAATGCTACACCTTCTTACAATTTCATGTGCAGTCTTCTGTTAGTCAGGCTCCATCATTACTATGATAGTAAAAAGTATAGAGAAGTTGTTGAAGCTTCTATGAATCGTGCTGGGAAATATATCAATCAATATCCTTATGCTCACTCAACAGCACTTCTGGTGAACCATTATTTATCTGAGGGGCCGTTAGAGATTGCTTTAGCTTCCGAAGAAACTGAAAGTGATTTTACCGATATTTTAAGGAGTTATTTTTTCCCATTTAAGATCATAGCATCTTCCGCATCTGGATTAGATATGCCATTAATGCAAGATAAGAAAATGTTAGACGGAAAACCGACAGCTTATATTTGTAAAAATTATACTTGTAAAGAACCAATTACTAATGGAAATGTTTTAAAAGTTGCATTATCTTCGCTCAAATAATTCAAGTCTTTTTTCTTATAATTGGGGCTACTTTTTCCCCAATTAATTCAATAGCATTCATCAGTTGCTCATGAGTTAAACCTGCAACATCCAATTGAAAGCTAAATCGCGAAAGTCCACCTAATGCTTCACTATGTCTGAGTACCTTTTCGGCTACTTCTTCAACATCACCTACAACTAAAGCTCCAGTAGGTCCGATTTGGGATTCAAAGTGAGACATTGTTACAGGTGGCCAGCCTCTTTCCCTTCCAATTCTAGTGAATGATTCAGCATAACCTGGGAAGAATTCTTTGATAGCTTGTTCTCTTGTTTCGGCAACGTATCCTAAAGAGTGAACTCCAACTTTCAATTTTTCAGGATCATGGCCTGCTTTTTCACCTGCATTTCTATACAATTCTACAAGCGGTGCAAAACGATGAGTTTCTCCACCAATTATAGCAATCATTAATGGCAATCCAAGTACGCCAGCTCTAACAAATGATTCAGGAGTGCCTCCAACACCTACCCAAATTGGTAGCGGGTCTTGAATGGGTCTAGGATAGATTGCTTGTTCTACTAAATGAGGTCTAAATTTACCTGACCAATTAACAACTTCATTATCACGAATTTTAAGTAACAGATCTAGTTTTTCTGCATAAAGTCCATTGTAATCCTCCATATTGAGGCCAAAAAGAGGATAAGCTTCAGTGAATGACCCCCGTCCAGCTATAATTTCAGCCCTACCGTTTGAAACTAGATCTAGCGTGGCAAAATTTTGGAAGACTCTTACTGGATCGGCTGCACTAAGAACAGTAACTGAACTTGCCAATCTGATATTTTTTGTTCTTGCAGCAGCAGCAGCTAGAGTGATATGTGCTGCCGAATCAAGGAATTCTTTTCTGTGATGTTCACCTATACCAACTTCATCGATTCCAACTTTATCGGCGAATTCTATTCTATCAATTAATTCATTGATGGCTTGATCGTTAGGAATTTGATTTCCATTTTCATCTTTGAAATTTGCAGATGCAAAAGTGTGTATTCCGATTTCCACACTATGCGACTTTACCTACTATTATTGAAAGTTCGTATAGAATCATCAGTGGTAAAGCTAGTAAGAATTGTGAGATTACGTCTGGCGGTGTAATGAACGCAGCTAAAATAAAGAAAACAACAACGAGATGGCTTCGATATTCAGCTAATTGTTCTACAGTAGCTAATTCTAATTTTAGTATGAACATGACAACAAGAGGTAATTGAAAAGTCATACCTAAAGAAAAGGTTAGGAGGAAGACAAAATGGTAGAAAGCACTGAGACTGTATGTAGTTTCAAGTCCGGCACTTGCAGCATCATTTTGCAAGTATTCCAAGACTGTTGGTAGCATTAATTCTAAGGAATACAACATTCCTGTGGTGAAAAGAGATAATGAGGCCACAAAAATTAGAATCAATTTCCCTAAGCCAAGATCAGGAAGTAAGGTTCTTTTTCGGACAGTATACCAACTTTGAAGTAAGATGCCAATAAAAATAATTGAGATGGCGGCATAACCTGCAACTCTCATTTTAAGAAGAAAATATTCAGCTGGAGAGAGATAGATTAGAGTTGCATCTTCAGGTAATAATTTATCGCCAAGC
>JAAZXG010000033.1 GCA_014240255.1 Methanobacteriota archaeon | reverse complement strand
ATGAAGTATCCAGAAAATATCCTAAAATTGATATCTTGTTAAACAATGTTGGAGCGTATTTTGCTTTCAGAGATGTTACGGAAGAAGGATTTGAGAGAACTTTTGCTCTAAACCATCTGGGATATTTCTTAATGACGAAAAAACTACTTCCTCTCATCGAAAAAAGCGATTACAAAAGAATCGTAAATGTTTCGTCAAGTGCTCATTATGGTATTGATTTTGAATTTGATAATCTAAATGGTGAAAAGAAGTATAGTGGTTTTGATGTTTACAAAAAATCCAAACTTGCTAATGTCATGTTCACTTACGAATTGGCAAAAAGAGTGAAAGATAAGGGAATAACTGCAAATTGCTTGCATCCTGGTTTTGTAGCTACAAAATTTGGAAATAATAATAATATCTTGTGGAGATCTGTAATAAGTTTTGCAAAACTACTGATGGCAATTAATGTGAAAGATGGTGCAAAAACTACAGTTCACTTAGCATGTTCTGAAGAGATTTCAGATATTACTGGTAGATTCTTTGCTGACTGTAAAATAAAACAAGGGTCTAGTAAAGCCAAAAATGAAGAACATAATCAAAAGCTTTGGGAACTTTCTGAAGAATTTATAGCTCCATTTATGTAATTTCTAAAACAAATATTTTTAATTTCTACACAAGTTATAAATGCAATTAGTATTGATTTAGAATAATGAGTATTTGGTTTAAAGATTATACTGTAAAAGATATTGTCACGAAAGATACAATGGTTGAGTATCTCGGTATAGAGGTTACTGAACTGGGCGACAACTATATTGTTGGCACAATGCCCGTTGATAAACGGACAAAACAACCTTTTGGAATTTTGCATGGTGGAGCTTCAGTAGCTCTTGCTGAAACTTTAGCAAGTTATGGCGGATATCTTACTATTGATCCTGAAAAATATCATGTCGTTGGTGTGGAAATTAATGCTAATCATTTGAAAATGGCCAAAAAAGGATTTGTGACTGGAAAATGTAGCCCAATCAAGAGAGGGCGCTCTACTCAGGTGTGGCAGACTGAACTCACTAATGATGATGGAGAATTGGTCTGCATTAGTAGAATTACATTGATGGTACTAGAAAAAAAATGAACTAAATTAGCATTATCAACATTAGTGATGTATAGCCAGTAAACATCAAGAAAGGCGTATCCCAAGTATGTGGTGAATAAGCTTCAGTTAATGTCATGATTATAGGAATAAATAGCATAGAAAGAATAAATTGAATTGTAGTGAAATATTCATAATGCATAGCTACAGTTACAAAACCTGTAATCAATACACATGCACTTCCTTCAAATGTTCTTACATATGTTTTATTGGTAAAAAGCGCCCTTGTTTTGTATTCATGCTTCCCAAACCTAATGCCTACCGGTTCTGCTAGACCGTCTCCAATTATATTAATCAATATAGGAATGAGGACTAATGACTCAAGATCTCTTTGTCCTAAGAGCCAAATCATAGGAAGTAACACTGCAAAACCTACGGCGAATTGGGTCCAAACCCAAATTAAAGTATATGGCCTATCTTCAGGCCTATCAATGCCTTCGAACATGAGTTGAAATGGCGGGATAGCTTTCCTAATAGGTTCATAATATACCGATAAAGCTGCGGTAGACACTGCTGCACTTATGGCAAGATATGTGAAATCAGTAAAGGTCTCAGCATTGAATTGTTTATCAATGAAAACTGGTAAAAAGAAAAGTGCAAAATGGTTAATCTTTCGAGTATAATTTACTTTGACACTGAAATAACGTACCAATACTCCAGACAATAGCATCACTGCAGTAAGGGCAATGCCCTTCGCAACAGTTGACTGAATTTCCGGAGTAAGTTCCATTCACACCAAATGGTGGACCGGGCGAGATTTGAACTCGCGCCCTCCTCCATGCCAAGGAGGCGATCTTCCAGACTGATCTACCGGCCCGCTAAAGTGTCATTTTAATGGGGCTTTAATAGAATGATAGCTATTCTAAGATAGTTCCCTTAAGATAGGCCTGTCTTTTTGATTCAGGAAATTTTTCTATGGCATATCTTAGCATGGTTCTAGGCATAATTTTATAATGTTTTTTTAAGAAGATTTCTTCTTTTTCTAGGTCTCTTTTACCAGCCTCTCTAAGCATCCATCCTACTGCTTTGTGAATAAGATCATGTTCATCGTTAAGCAATATTTTAGCTATCTTGAATGTGTCCTCTAAGTCATTTTGTCTAATGAAGCTGAAAGTAGAAACCATAGCAATTCTTTTTGTCCAGAGATCATCTGATTTAGCCCACTTGTAAAGAATTGAACGGTCTTTGTCTATGAGGTGTTTGCCTGTTACATGGGGGCAAGTTACATCTACTAAATCCCAATTATTAATATATTTAAAACTAGAAATATAAATTTTGTATAGTTGATTTTTAGTTTTCTTGTCTTTAGTTTTAGAATATTTATTTACTAAAATTATTAATCCTAAAAATCTTTCTTCATGATATTTTGATTGAATTAAAATTTTCATATTAACAATCGAAATATTAACATGTTTTTTAGCAATTAATCTGATTTTTGGTGCCCTTATCCCAAGAAAGATATCTCCATATCCGTATTGGCCTTTCTCAGTTTTAAAAAATCTTAGACTGTTCTTAGCAATTCCCTTGTTTGCTAATCTCCTTATTTCTTCTCTTGCTTTCATTTACTCCAATTATCTGTAATCCCTAAGCAAATTGCTACAATAGGACCTATTCCTAAAGCAAACATGATTGTACCAATCCCAAATGTTCCACCTAATAATATTCCTATGCTCAAAACTATAATTTCTATTCCTACTCTTACTCTTCCTATCGGGTAATCTGTTTTCCTCTGAATCCCAGTCATCCATCCGTCGCGAGGACCTGGCCCTAAATTTGCCGTAAGATATAATGCACTCCCAATCCCAACGAATATAATTCCTATCGTCGCTTGAAATACTCCTAATGTTATCTCTGTTTGCTTTGGAATCAATGGTTCCATTACATCTATTGCCATTGAAATTAATATAATATTGAGAATTGTACCAATTCCTGGACGTTCTTTCAGAGGTATCCAAAAAAGAAGAACTGAAACGCCTACAATGAATGTTGATAGTCCAACTGTAAAATCCGTCTGCTCGGTTATTCCTTGGGCAAGAACTGTCCATGGACTAACTCCAATTTGTGCACCAATCAAGATTGCCTCACCAGTTCCAAAAATCCATAATCCTAAAACCAAAAAGAAAAGTGTAATGAATCTAGGTTTTAGATTAAGAGGAGTTTCTGAGCTCCAAACAGTATCCGGAACTTTATGAGCTGGCCGAACTAAAGCTAGTATAGATTTTAGTGACAAGCTTGCCCGTATTTCTTAAGGCGCCAATAATTGTAAGGCCAAGGCGTCAAAAATCCAACAAGTAGCATAAATGGAATTGCTAAAGGCATTAGGCCGAGCTCTCCTTGTGTGAATAGTAAATCTGTAATTTCCATTGCAATTTCCATCATCAACATTGAAATGAATGACATTCCAAAGGCCGTAGATAATGCATTATTGAAATCCATTTGTCCTCTCATCAAAATAGCAGTTTCCAGCATTACACTAGTAGCAAGGCCATTGATTAATGGTAAAATAGCATAAAAATACCAAATATTGGAATATAGTTCAAGTCCTGAAGTTATTCCCGAGAATGAGTAATAAGCCAACGTTCCAAATTCTCCGATTGAACATCCTATCAAACACCATTTTGTATTATGTGCACTTTGCTTCCAAACTGATCTGTCACTCCAATTAAATTCCATTGGTTTGGGAGTTGTTATTGTTTGAAGTAAATCTAAACTTGCACCAGGTTCATGAATAGAATAGCCTGCATTTGTTACTGCAGATTCTAAAGTATTCTTCTCAGTCTGCCCGTCTGTTTGAACTGTGGCTTTAGCTCCATCTAAATCTATTTCAACATTCAAAACGCCAGCTACGCTGGTTAATGCATTCTTGACATTATTTGCACAACCATTACAAGTCATACCTCCAACTCCGAAAATATGCTCATTTGTAGCTGCTTCAGTCATATTGATGAGCGGACATGGATTGAAATAAAGGTTTCTTTGTGATTAAGCGTTGTTCGAAATCAGTAAGCGTGATGGATTAGCTCGACTTGGTAAAATTAAAACATCTCATGGAGTTCTAGAAACCCCTACCTTATTACCTGTAGTTAATCCTAAAATTCTAACATTATCAATGGAAGAACTTGCAGAATGTGGTGCGCAAGGAATTATTACGAATAGTTATATTATTTATAAAAATCCTGAATTGAAAAAAATTGCCGAAGAAAAGGGAGTGCATGGATTAGTTAATTGGCCAGGGCCAATCATGACTGATAGTGGAACTTTCCAATCTCATGTATATGGCGAAATTGAAATGAAACCAGAAGAAATTCTTGAATTTCAAAAAAAGATTGGTGTTGATATTGGGACTGTTTTAGATGTTTTTTGTGAACCTGAGACTAGATTTGAACAAGCAAGAAATGAACTAACTGAAACTCAAAAACGAATTGAACTTGCTGATTCTAATAAAGAAAATATGTTCTTAGCTGCACCGATTCAAGGTGGCCGTCATCTCGATCTAAGAACTAAAGCTGCTGAAATGGCATCAACTACGAATGCGGAACTTTTCCCAATAGGGGGTGTCGTTCCTATGATGGAAAAAAACAATTTTAAAATTCTAGCTGAAGTTATTATTGCTGCCAAGAAAGGACTTGATAGTTCTAGACCGGTGCATCTATTTGGTTGTGGACATCCTATACTTTTTGCTTTAGCTACTTTCCTAGGTTGTGATGTGTTTGATAGTGCTAGTTATGCTAAATTTGCCTCTAGAGACAGCTTGATGTTTACTTGGGGTACTAGAAATTTAGATGAATTAGAAGAGCTGCCCGGAGAATTTTCCGCAGCTCCCGGTATGACTGTGAAGAAGCTAAAAGGACTTGGAAAAAAAGAAAGGCAAAAAATTATAGCTAAACATAATCTAATGGTTTCTTTCGCAGAGATTCGAAGAGTCAAGCAAGCGATTCATGATGGTTTATTGTGGGAATTAGTAGAAACTCGATTGAGAGGTTCTCCGGCTTTGATGAAAGTTTTTGACGTGATAAAAAACGAGATTGAATGGATTGGTCAGTTTGAGCCGGCTTATCGCTATAAAACACCTCTGAAAACAGGTATTGAATCTGATATTAGACCAATCTTTACAAGTCTCTCAAATTCATTTAAGAATGGAAATATGACGCACCCCTATTTCGGAAAAATACCTACCCACTTGTCTGAAACTTACCCATTTCACCCGGGCCTATTACAGGAAGATTTGGAAGGATGGAAAATGGAAGAATGGGGAGTTGAAAGAGTAAAAACTATTCTGGACTATCAATTTGGAAAGGGATTTGGAGATTTATTCACCAAAGGAGATACTGAATTAATTATCAGTAGAAAAACAAAACGGTTACGGAATTTACTTTTAGAGGGAGAACACATGGTTTCTTTATCTCACAGAAGAGGATTATTCATACTGCAAAAAGGTGGGGCTAAATTACTTCATAAATATTCGGAAATGTCTAAGTTTAGAGTGGTGGTAAATCCAGAAACTGCTGAATTTAACAAGAATGGGAAAAGCGTCTTTTGTAAATTTATTGAAGATATAGATCCTGAATTACAGATCATGGACGAATGTATTATCGTTACTCCAGATGATGGATTAGTAGCATTTGGAAAATTAGTTGTTTCACCTAAAGAACTAGAAATGGGACAGCAAGGCATGGCTGTGCGCGTTAGGACTGGATTTGGAAATAAGAATAAATCGTAAGCTCTTTAATCAAAGTCCTATATCTTGAATAATGCAGCGAAATGTATGGGCTCTTGGAATCGTATTGATTTTGTGCCTAAGTATGGGGGCAAATACTCAAACTGCTGTTAAACAAAATAATATCGAACAAGAATTGGAGTGGTGGGATGTTTATTCTAGAGACAAAAATCATGATGGGATTTCTGATTTATTAATTTGGAAATTGGCTCAAGGTGAAGAATTTTTCAATATGGGGGAAGCGCGCGTATTTGTTAGATATGATCACCATCCAACTGATTATGATGTTAAGAAATTAGAAAATGCTGGAATTGAAGTTACATTTCGTGCCCAATTTATTGACCTTATTGGAACTACAATGTCTCGTGATATAATTCACGAGGTTGCTAGTTGGGATGGTGTCGTGATGCTTGATGATATTGGAAAAGCTGAGCCTCATATGGCGGATGCAGTTCCGGCAATGGGTGTTGATAATGTTTGGACAGAACATGATATTTATGGTGAAGGGATTTCTATTGCTGTAGTTGATACAGGTGTGAATAACGCCCATGTTGGGCTAGACGATATGGATGACGATATATTTACTGATGATTGGAAAGTCTCTGCATACTATGATGCAGTTCAAGATTCTCTAGTGTGTTCACCATGTCAACCAGGACAATCGATAGATAGTGGAACTCACGGATCTCATGTGGCTGGAATTGCTGCTGGGACTGGTGCAGGACTAAGGACAGGGTCTACCAATGGAGAAGCTCATATTGGTGTTGCACCTAAAGCTCACATAGTTAATGTATTATCTTGCTGTGAAGGAGATATTGAAGATATTATTAGAGGAATTGAATGGACTATTGCTAACCAAAAAATTATTGAACCTAATATTCGTGTTATGACTTCTAGTTTAGGCGAACAACAAATTGAGATTCATGTTGATAATGATGGTAACTCGGCTTGGAGTCAAGCTGCAGATGCTGCAGTCGAATCTGGATTGGTAGTGCTTCTAAGTGCTGGAAATGAATTCGGAGCTGCTACTGTTATGGGGTGCAATACTATTGATTCGCCTGGAGATTCAAGATTACCTATAACTGTCGCTTCACTTGATAAGGATCTAAATTTAGCAGTTTACAGTTCAAGAGGCTATACCTCTGATGGGCGCGTTAAACCAGATGTTGCCACCATTGGCAGTAATATTTGGGCACCTAATGCTGAATCTATCAATGATTATGTAGATAAAAGTGGAACTAGTATGGCCACTCCGTTGATGGCCGGAATTGTAGCACTAACATTGGAAGCAAATCCTGATTTGACGCCTGCTGAAGTCAAAGATACTCTTGTAGCTGGATATTCTATAGAAAGAGAAATACTGGATGATGGCGGTCTTGTAACAAATGACTGTTCGTTAGTTGAAACTAGGCCTGATAATGAATATGGGTATGGACAAGCCGATCCTTTAATATTTGTTGAAATAGCTGGAATGATTGATCCTGATGTTTCTGTAAATTGGACTTTAGCATATATTGAAAAGGAAGTTAATGGAACTATTGTATTAGAAAAGCCTCAAGTCTATAATGGAACTACATTGAAAGGAACTGCCGTAACAGCAAACAAGCCTACTGTTGGTGTTGAAGTTAAATTCGGAGCAAGCAAATGGTATCCTGCAACTGATACTTCTAATCAAAAAAATTGGGCAACTTGGGAAATTTCTATTCCTGAAGAAGTTAGTAAGGGAAACCAGACTCTGGCTGCAAGACTAGTTTTGGATGGTGGAATGTCAATGTCTGCTGTGAACAGTTTTTCAGTTGTCTTATTGGATGAATATAGTCTTGTAACCTCAATTAACGAAGGATTGAGTAGTATCAATGCACTTGTTTTCTTTCCTGCTATTATTCTTGCTGCAATTGCAATGGGATATATTTTCACCCAACCTAGAAAATCTGAAAGTAATCTGGAAGTTGAAGAATCTGGAGGAGATGAATTCGTCTGGGATGATGATGGTGATCTTGAAGGTCAGAATAACTTAATGACTACTATGTTTGGTGCAATGAGTGCCAAAGCACTTACTCTTTGTGCACTCTATACTGCACAGGGTATTCCTTCTGGATTTATTTCATATACTTTAATCGCTTATCTAGCTCAACAAGGATATAGTGCTGCAGCAATAGGCAATATGTTATTCTGGGTATACTTACCTTGGGTCTTCAAATTTCTCTGGGGTCCTTTTGTTGATAATTATCATTATTTACCAATGGGAAGACGTAGACCTTGGATTCTTAGTGCACAAGCTGGCATGGTAGTTACGGTTGTAATTATTGCACTTGTACCTGGAATTGATACTAAAGTAACCTTGCTAACTGCGTTATTATTCTTCCATAATTGCTTTGCGTCCCTACAAGATGTAGCAGTAGATGGTTTAGCTGTAGATATTTTAAGTCCTGAAGAATTTGGAAAAATTAATGGTTTCATGTTTGGTGCGAAGCGTTTCGGAACAATGGTTGGTGGTGCCGGTATTGGATACTTTATGGGAAAATACGCTTCTATCGGAATTGCTGAAGGATTATTTTTGACTGTTCCATTGCTTTTATTGATTATGTGTCTTCCTGCATTTATTAGAGAAAGACCCGGTGAGAAATTATTCCCATAGAGGTTCAGCTAGAGCTATAGTAAAAATTGAAAGACCAGTTAGAACAGCAAATAAACTTGCAATACGCCTTG
>JAAZXG010000032.1 GCA_014240255.1 Methanobacteriota archaeon | reverse complement strand
GATGCTCAGAACCAATTATCCCGATTTCAAGAAGATTTTCTAGCTTTACAACAACGTGTTCTTTATCGCTTCAGCTAGGATTTCTTCAGCTTCTTGTTGTTATTATTACTGATGCAATTTTGTAGGGATCTGCATTTGAAGCTGGGCGCCTATCTTCAAGCCTACCTTTCCATCCATCTTCTACAGTCCCAATAGGTATTCTTATCGAAGCTCCACGATCTGATACTCCATAAGAGAATTCATTGATTGATTGAGTCTCATGGGCTCCAGTTAATCTTTGATCATTATCGGCACCATAAACGGTGATATGTTTTTCAATATTTTTACCGAATGATTCACAAACTTTCTGAAAAATCTTTTCATCGCCACAGGTTCTTAAGATTGTATCTGAAAAATTTGCATGCATTCCAGATCCATTCCAATCGCCCTTAATTGGCTTAGGATGATACTCGATATAATATCCATAATTTTCAGTTAATCTATCTAGAAGATAACGTGCAATCCATATCTCATCACCTGCTTTTTTAGCTCCTTTAGCAAATAATTGGAATTCCCATTGTCCGCAAGCTACTTCCTGATTTATACCTTCAAAATTTATTCCTGCTTCCAAACACAAATCAGCATGTTCTTCAACAATGTGCCTACCGTGTGTGTTTTTTCCACCTACTGAACAATAATATAATCCCTGCGGACCAGGATAACCGCCGAGCGGGAAACCCAAAGGCAATTGTGTATCTACATCCATAATGAAGTATTCTTGTTCAAAGCCAAACCAAAAATCGTTATCATCATCATCAATTGTTGCTCTACCATTAGACTCATGAGGTGTTGAATCCGGATTCAAAACTTCATTCATTACTAAATAACCATTTTCCCTCATTGGATCAGGATAAATTGCAACTGGTTTCAATAAACAATCTGAAGAATTACCTTCAGCCTGCCTTGTTGAACTTCCATCAAAACACCAAATGGGGCAATCTTCTAATTTACCACTAAAATCTTCTATAACTTTAGTTTTACTTCTCATATTCTGAGTTGGGATATAGCCATCTAACCAAATGTATTCTAGTTTTGCTTTACTCATAATTACCACTAAAACATTATTTGAAACATAGTATATAAGAAATACGTAAGTATTGATATTATTAACCATTAATTACATAATAAATATTACTATACCTATTAATTTATATATAGCCTGAACATACGTTCAATTAATGGACCTCAAACCTAAAGATATTGAACTTTTGCGTTGCTTAAATCAAAATGGAAAAGCATCACAAAGAGAGCTTGCAGCATCTACGGGGGCTGCGCTAGGTACTGTAAATAGCCATATCAAAAACTTAGAAAAAGAGAAAATAATTAAAGGATATTATGCTGAAGTTAATCCTGAAAAAGTTGGATTTAACTTAACCGCCATTATCAACCTTAGAATTACTAAAGGAAAGATAATGGATGTTCAATCATCTATTGCCAAGCATCCACGCGTATTTGCCGTATATGATATTACAGGAGAATGGGACTCTTTAGTACTAGCTAGATTCAAAAACAGAGAAGAAATGGATGAATTCATTAAGACTACATTATCACAAAAAAACATAGAACGTACAAGCACATCCTTAGTTTTAAACAACGTAAAAGAAGAGCTCAGAGTTATTATCTAAATCATTATAACTGGACTACCACTGGTTAACAATAATGTGGTGGAAATGGAGAAAAAAAGCAATATATGATATTGTTGAATATTGGAATCAAAGAGATAATCCAAATAGTAAAATCCCTGATGAACGTAATACCAAAATACACATAGATTTTGTGAATTCGAATATAGGTACTGATGATAAAATCTTAGATTTTGGCCCGGGTGTTGGAAGAATATTACCTGCCTATAATGAACATAACAAAATCACAGGATACGATATTTCATCAAAATATAAGAAACGATTATTAGAAACTGCTGAAAAACAAAAAATCAATTTGGATTTAATTGTAGAGGATAAAGTTCTCACTAAATTTACATTTGAAGATAACCAATTTACTACTGCAGTAAGTATCTCCGTACTATTACACCAACCACCTGAGCATATTACAAACATTATGTGTGAATTAGCAAGAATTTCTGAAAAAGTAATAATCGTTTCTTGGCATGATCCAAAAATATCATATGATTATGATGATGAAGAAAGAGATAAAACAAAATTTTGTTTTAATCATAATTATAAAGAAATATGTGCTGAAAATAATCTAATTATTAATTCATGGGATTACAAAAGTGAAGGGAAACAAGTGTATTTCATATATGAAAAGAAATAAATGTATAATTTATTATGTCTATAGGTAATAGCGTAAATAATGAAATGGATTAAATTAATTTCAATTTTTACATTCATCGCTCTTTTCAGTACAGTGAATAGTGAAGCTGCTGAACCTGAACAAGTGCATCTTTCCACAACAGGAATACCTGGTGAAATGATAGTTCAATGGGGTACTGAAGAAGACACTATGGTCTCCTGCCCATCTGATAATATTGTAGAATATGGAACTGATAATGATAATCTAAATTTATCTGAAAATGGAAATAGCAATATGTACTTATGGACTACATGTACTCATACCACTCAATTGCAAAATTTAAACCCAAATACAACTTATTATTACCGAGTGGGTGGAGAAGGAGAGTGGAGTAGTGTCTATTCATTTAAGACAATAAAAGAAAACCCTGATAAAATTATAATAGGTGCAATTGCAGATCATGGAACATCAAGTAATGCACAAGAAACAACTAGCAATATGGAAAATGAAAATCTTGATTTAGTTATACATCCTGGTGATATCTCTTATGCAAATGGTGCAGGTTCAGGCAACGGTGTAGGAGATCAAAGCGTTTGGGATGAATACCAAAATCAAATTGAAAGTTTAACTTCTGAATGTCCACATATGTATGCCCCTGGAAACCATGAAGAAGACGCTGAACCGTATGGTTTTGATGCTTATGAAAGTAGATTTTTCAATCCTGGTCAAAATAGTTTCTGGTATAGTTTTGATTTTGAGTTTATACATTTTGTTTCAATCTCATCTGAACACGATTATGAACCAGGAAGTACACAACATACTTGGCTTAGAAATGATTTAGAAGATGCTAACAATAATAGAGAAAAGTATCCTTGGATTGTAATATTTGCACATAGGCCAATGTACAGTTCAAATGGTGATGGTGATGGACATGGTAGCGAAATCGAATTCAGAGAAGCTATGGAAGGCCTTCTCTTTGATTATCAAGTCGACCTTGCAATATGGGGACATGACCATCATTATGAAAGAACATATCCTGTTTTTGAAGAAAATGTCTATTCAAACAATAGTGGAAATCTAGATGATCCTTTTTACAAACCAGGAGCTACAATCCACATAGTTGCAGGAATGGCTGGTAGATCTACATATGATGGTTTAGAAGAACCACAACCTCTGTGGTCAGCATATAGAGAAGTATCATATGGATATACTTTTTTTGAAGCAACAAAAACAACTATTAATTACAAATTTATAAGAAATAGTGATTTAAGTGTTGGCGATGAATTCTGGATTACAAACACTATTGGAAGCGAAATTCATACAGAAATACCAGATAATACAAACCATTCTATTAATGATACACAAGAAAAAACGATTATTGAACAAATAAAGGAATTAAATTATATTGGAACACCACTAACTGTCATCATTATGGCAACAACTGCAATTTTCAGTTTAAAGCTCCGAAAAAAATAAATTAGCGTCTTCAATATGGTTGATAGTTAAACCTTGACCAATAATTCCATCCCACCTCTTTACTAAACTTCCCTTATCAAAAATAGCCATAGTGGGAACTACATTCAAGTCAAAATCATCCCATAGCTTTGATTCAACGTCAGTAATATCTGCAACTAGTATTGAATCAATCTTGGCATATTCTTTTAAATTATTAAAAAATGAAATACAATAAGGACACCAATCTGCAGAAAATACAATTAACGATTTATTGGTATGTTCTTTGATTTTTAGATTAAGAAAATCCTCTTCAGTTATTTTTTCAAAATGTTTCATTTCTTACGCCAGACCATTAATATCTCACGGTCAGCTCTTCGATCAATAGATTCTTTAGGCATTTCTTCATGTTCTAAATCCCAATGCAAACCAAATAGTTTATGTAATTCACTAATTTTTACACCCCAAGGAGGACCTCCTTCTTCTAAGTCTTTATCTAATGGTAAAAAAAGACCCAGTAACTTCCCTTCTGGTTTTAGCAATTCCCAAACAACTCGATCATATTCAAAACGACGTTCGGGACTAATTGCACAGAAACAAGTATACTCCATAATGTAGTCATATTGACCATATAGTTCTTCTGGGAGCTCAAATATATTTTCCCGAAGGACTCGTAATTCAACATCAGCGTTTCTTGCTCTTTCACGTGTTGACATTACTGCAGTTTCAGCAAAATCAATTGCTGTAACATCAAAACCCGCCTTTGCAAATGTTACTGCATCATAGCCACGACCACATCCAATCACACATATTTTACCTTTAGGTAATTCTGAAGCTAATCTTTCAAAAACAGGTGTTGGACCACCTAAGTCCCAACCATCCATTTCAGACTCATAGCAAGCTTCCCAGAATTCTGAAGTATTTACGGGGTCTTCCACAATGTTCTCAAAAAGAGGTATTGTTAAAAGATAGGGTCAAACTTTTTGGAGGCCTTTCTAATCGTATAGACATGACTAGCGTATTAATGAGAACAAGTGCTGGAGACATAACAATCGAATTATTCGATGATAAAGCTCCTAAAACTGTAGAAAATTTTCTAAAATTAGTTGATAAAGGATTCTATAATGGATTACATTTTCACCGTGTAATCAAAGATTTTATGCTACAAGGTGGATGTCCAAACTCTAAGGATCCTAACAATCCAAAAGCTGGAACGGGAAGCCCAGGATATCAAATAAATTGTGAATTTCATGATGATTTAAAACACAATGTACCAGGTGTCCTTTCTATGGCTAATGCCGGCCGTAATACTGGAGGTTCACAATTCTTTTTAACAACTGTAGCAACTCCATGGCTTGATGGTGCACATGCTATATTTGGTAAAGTCACTAATGGAATGAATACAGTGCAAAAGATAGAAAATTGCAAGACTGGCCATATGGATAGACCAAACAAACCACAACAAATTATATCGGTTAAAAAGTTAGCAGGAAATTAATCATCAGTAGAAGAACCGTCTTCAATATAAGGAATATCTATATCCAATTGTACAATGTACAATCCAGAAGTTATGCATGAAAGATAAGTATAACCATCATGATATTCAGCAGCCCACAAGAAAGGAATCCAGCCAAAATCGTAGAAATTAGAATCTAAAGGTTCCCCATATCCTCCATTTTGTGGTAATATGAATCCAAGAGTAGACGCTAAATGAGAACTGTTTCTATCAATATCATTACCTGTAGCCACAATTGTTTCAATATCGACTACCCAAAGGCCTCCATGATAATGAGAAATATACAACCTACCATCCCAACCACCACCATAACTTTGATCTGGTTTTTCTTCATCTGTAATAAAATAACCAGAATCTAAGTTGTGGGGACTAAAAAGTAACCATTCCTCACCATTTGCATGCGCCTCACATGACTCTCCAAAACAATGCATACCTGATGTCGGAATTTCCCAATCTCCAACCAATTTTGGAAGAAAACGTAAATTACCATTTATGATTTCGTAATCTGTATTATCAATAACATAAATCATACCAGTCCCTACGTTTGTTGATAATACTTCAACGGCCGCAGATATCAAATGTCTTTTACCAACTAGGTCCGAATTAATATGTGATAAGTCTACCATTTCAGGATAAGGTTCAGTATAATGAATATACGATGAACGTCCTCCATTCACATTACCTGTTGAACCACTATCTGGTTCACCATCTCCATCAAAATCTGCAAAATCCATCCAATATCCTACTTCAGGAGCTCTCCAAAGACACGTTGGTGATGCACCACCTAAAACTTTACAACCTGATGCATAAAACAAATAATTTTCAGGGCTATTAACTGGGTGTGGAACATCAGTAACATCTCCAATTCTTACTCCGGCTTCCCAATAGGCCCCATAAACATAGGTTCGGCCATAACGAGGGTCTAGCGGATCATCATCAGGCCATGTTTGAACAGTCATATCATGAATATAAATCCAACCTCCTCTTGTTGTCTCCCAAGCTACTTCATATTCTCCGACTTTGACCACAGTATGGCCAAAACCTCCTCCAGAAACTCCTTCTAATATGTTATTAGCTGCAGAACCCTGAAGATTCAAATGAGCTATTGTTACACCGCCACATGCTTCTCCAATTGCAATATCACACCCTTCATAATCTGGATTTGCAACAAAAATATACCACTCATTATCAATCATATGTGTATAAAGATTATGAGGACCACTAGGATGATCAGAATCATACCAACTATCTACCCAAACTGGATTTGTCTTATCTGTTACATCAACCAGAACTACACTAACTTGTGTAGGATCCCCCCATTCTCCGACTTGAGGATCGGCATAACCTGGATCTACCAATTGATTTTGTAGAATTACATACTCTCGTCCGCTAAATTCTAAATATTTAATATCTAAAAGTTGAGTGTTAGGATCAGTATACTTTCCTGTTACTGTTGTATTGTAAGGATCAGTGACATCGATTATATGAAATTCTGACCAACCAGCTTGATAAGCATAAGTTCTTCCATCTGGAGAATCGGCAACAGTTATCTCTGCATTACCCCCATTTGTTAATGGATTATACTCTATTTGTTTAATAGTCCCACTACTCATATTATGCATTGAAGCTTCCATGTGATCATGGCCTTCGTCTTGAAGTAAAGGGTCAGCAAGTAAATTATCTTCATATAAATTAATTGCATTATCTTCACTTGTTAAAAAATAAGCCGTAGCACTAAGCATACTCAATACAAGCAGCATTGCTAAAGCTATTTCCTTTGTCTGCATTATTTTATCTATGTATGACCTTTTATTTATAGGCTATTTGGAATAGATATATATGAAGAGCAAAAGCCTAGTTGTTACCATTGTAATCACACTGCTCTTGTCGTTTCAAGTAATAATTCCAAGTGCATCAGCACACACTGGAGGGACTTTTACAATAATAGTATCAAAAAACGGCGTTCAACCATATAATGTCCAAATGTTAGTCAATGATACTGCACGTTGGATAAATGTGGACAATACTGATAACATTACACATAAAATATTAGTAGATGCTAATTCAGATGGAATATATGATGGTGAATATGACTGGAAGTCTGGAAATCTAACCGATTCTTGTGAACATGTAAATGGAACTAAAGTTGATGAACACTGTAATGCTTATTTTGATATTATATTTAATGAAACCTCTCTAAACATGAGCTATGATGATATTGTTGGAAAATATGCTTTCACTGATTTAATTTTTAATGAGACTTCTGGAAATACAACCACCATTTATGGAAATGTGACTGTTTATTCTGATAAGCATGTAACTCCTGGATTCCAAGATACTGAAACCACCAATAATGAAGAAGAAAAAGTGGAAGAAGAAAAATCTTCTGTTTTTCTTATCATAGCAATGATTTCGGCAGCATCTGCAATTGGTCTTGGCGCATTGATAGTCTTTGGTAAAAAAGATGAATAATGGGATTAATTCAGATGTACTAAAAGGTATATTTCTATCACTAATTACAATATCAGCCCTAACCACTGTTTTTTATCTTAATGTAAATCAAGAAGAGGAAATAATTGAAAACGAATATTTAAAAAGTGATATTTGCTACTATTCTCTTAATGGAATTAAATCAGATTATCACTACCATTTTCAACTAAATATTACTATTAATGATGAAAGAAGTGAAATTCCAATGAATGTAGGATTTGAACTTAATGAAACTGGCGAACTTATCTTTCTACACCCTATACACACATACGATAACAGTGGAAGGATTCATGTAGAAACTACAAAAAATGCAACTGCTCTTCTAGGGTTTTTTTTTGACATATGGGAAAAAGACTTCACAAAAAATAAAATTTTAGATTATGAAACTGACGAACTACATATCATTGAAGTCAAAGTAAATGGAGAGCTTGTAGACACTCATGAAGATACAATACTTGAACCGTATGTTTTTATCGATATTGAATACCATAAAACAAACTAAATTTTATTTCAACGGCCCAACTTAATGAATTATGAAATCTGTAATTGATGGATTGAAACCTGAAATTGTATGGAAGCATTTTGAAAATATAACTAAAATTCCAAGACCTTCAAAACATGAAGAAAAAATATTGAATTCTCTGAGAAAATTTGCTAATGAAAGAAATTTAAAAACAAGAGAAGATTCTACGGGAAATATCGTGGTACTTAGACCAGGTAGTGGTGGTGGAGAAAAGGCCTCAACTATTGTAATTCAAAGTCATGTAGATATGGTGTGTGAAAAGAATAGAGATTCTAATCATGACTTCATGAAAGATCCTTTAGACTTGTATATTGAAGACGGATGGCTGAAAGCAAAAGGGACTACTTTAGGTGCTGATAATGGAATAGGGGTAGCTGCTGCACTTTCATTATTAGAAATGCCTAAAGAAACTGCGTTACCGCCTCTAGAATGTCTCTTCACAGTTGATGAAGAAACCGGGTTAACAGGGGCCTTTGCATTAAACGGACAAATCATTAAAGGTCGGACAATGCTCAATTTGGATACCGAGGATTGGGGAGAAATTTGTATTGGATGTGCAGGTGGAGGAGATTCTAGCATTACTTTACCTATTGAAACTCAAGAAGCGCCATCTGATTTTCTTTCATTTCAACTATCAGTAGAAGGGCTTCAAGGTGGACACTCAGGAGTAGATATACATGAAGAACGTGCTAATGCCATTGTTTTCTTATCTTCTATAGTTGATACCTTAAGTCGTAATACAGACTCTCGTTTAGTCTCACTCGAGGGTGGTGACAAACATAATGCGATACCGCGGGAAGCTTTTGCTACCCTTTTAGTAAGTCCTGAAGCGGTATCTGATGCGCAAATTATAGTGTCAAATAAAGAGAGTGCATTCAAAAAAGAATTTGGTTCATTAGAAACAAATATGCAAGTAATTTTGTCTGGATTAGATAGCTCTCCAAAGAATACACTAACCAAAAAATGTCAAATAAAATTGATAAATTTACTAAGAACCTTACCTCACGGTGTTTTGAAATATTCACATGATGTGAAAGGTTTAGTAGAAACATCCAATAATCTAGCATCAGTAAAAATAGTCAATAATAATTATAATATTGCTTGCTCAACAAGATCTTCAATTGCTGAAGCTTTAGAGTTTCAACGAGAACGAATAGCAATCATGGCCAATTCTTATGGGGCTTCCATTGAACAAGATCAACCATACCCTGGATGGGCTCCAAATATTAATTCACCAATATTGGATATAACTACTAAAATTTATTCAGAAATGCTTGATAGAAAACCACATATTTGTGCGATACATGCTGGACTTGAATGTGGAGTTATTGGAGAAAAAGTGGACGGCATGGATATGATTTCATTTGGACCTACAATTAAAGGCCCACATTCACCTGATGAAAGAGTTGAAATTAGTTCAGTAGATAAATTCTGGAACCTTTTGCTAAGAATATTAGAAACATTAGCTGTGAAGTGAAATATTGATAACCAAGCTCAAAAATAATTTAAAATCGGAATTACCGGGAATAAGTTCTTGGAAAAGAATGGCAGT
>JAAZXG010000031.1 GCA_014240255.1 Methanobacteriota archaeon | reverse complement strand
CTCAATCTCGAACCAATCCCACTCATCTCCATTGATTGTATAATCAAAGTAAGAGTGGTCACTCCAACTTCCATTCTCATTCTCGATATACATCTCTACCATAATATTCATTTCACAATCACAGTCTGTATTTGGATCAAATCCAACTACGAGGTCATGCCATATATTCTCATCATTTTCGTCATTCTTACCCCAGTAGTCCCAATCACCGAACCATTCGTCAGAATCTTCATCACCAGTGTCATCACATCCAGCCCAGACTTCGTAGTATCCTTTTTCATCTATTCCGTCATTATAGACTTCCCATTCATATTCACCACATGTCTCATTGTAGAGATTGGCCTCACCTGTCTCGTTAGTTACCAAATAAGCATGGTCGTACCACGCCTCTTCATCGTCGTTCCATACATAAACTGCAATTTCGACGCCTTCGACTCCGTTATCGAAATTACCTTCGTGGGCAATGAATCCTACATCATCATAGACTGTATCCTCGTCATCATCAAATACTCCATTTTCCACATTGACAACTTCGAATTCGGTTGAATTTCCATATGAGTAGAATGGGCCATTTTGAAGATCAGGGCCATTTTCCTCATAATACACTACGTGCTCATACCATCCCTCAGGTAGGTTATCAGAGACGAATATTTCATTAACTGCATGGCCACTATCTACTAGTTCTCCATCCTGGTAAATCTCGAAGTAGGCGTCTTCCTTGAAGTAATCATCTATCAATACATATCCAATGTAGTCATTAACGTTTCCATCGTCTTCCCAGTCTAGTAAAGCACCTACATGTCCAACGCCATTGTCATCACCATCTCCACCGCCGCCTCCATCATCAGAGCTTAGGTATACATCATAAATCCAGAATTCGTCTTCAACTTGATTGTATTCCGGGTCGTATATGTAAACATTGAAATCATAGGTACCATTGTAGTAAGCAGTCCAGTCCTGTTCGAACCAATCTCCCTCACCATTGTTTATGGTATGCTCGTCGTAGATATTATCAATGTAGTCACCACTATCACTGTCGAAGACGTCAATATAGACCTCAATTTCGATATCACAATCACAATCTGTATCAGGATCGTAACCTATGTGAATGGTGTCTGAAGGACCAACATCGTAATCCCAATCATAGAAGTATTCATCATAGTCCTCATCTCCACCGCCACCACCGTTGTCGTCGTCACAGTGAGCCCAGACTTCGTAGTATCCTTTTTCGTCATCTGTAGAAGCAAACCATTCGTATTCACCACACGTCTCATTGTAGAGCCAAGCTTCTCCAGTCTCGTTGGTCTCAACGTAGGCATGGTAATCCCATTCCTCTGTTGAATGGTTGTACTTGTTAATTTCAATACCTACATCCGCGACTCCGTTATCGAAATTACCTTGGTGGGCATTGAATCCTACATCATCATAGACTGCGTACTCATCATCATCAACTACAACATTATCTACATTGACAACTTCAAATTCGGTTGAATTACCGTACGAATAGAAAGGTCCTGTCTGAAGCATGGCATCGTCCTCTTCGTAATAAACATCTTGGGTATACCATCCTTCGGTCAAATTAGAAGAAACAAAAATCATGCCGTAGTAATTTGGATTGCCACTGTCGACTAAATTCCAGTCCTCATCGTAAATTTCGAAATAAGCATCTTCCTTGTACCAGTCATCTTCGAGCACTCCACCAATGTAATCATTGACATAGTCATCTTCATCCCAATCATCGATGACACCCATATGTCCAACACCGTTGTCATCATCTGTTTGATTGCCGCCGCCACCATCATCAGAGCTTAGGTATACATCATAAATCCAGAATTCATCCTCGAAATTGTAGTCCTCATCATACATGTAAACATCGAAGTCGTAATAATCATCGTTCCAAGAGGTCCAGTCCTGTGTGAACCAGTCACTGTATCCATTATAGATTGTATGATTAGCATACACATAATCTACGTAATCTCCTGTCGAATTCTCATAAACATCAATATAGACGTATATTTCCATTTCACATTCACATTCAGTGTCTGGATCGTACCCTATAGTAATCTTGTCGGATGGATCAACATCGTAATCCCAATCATAGAAGTATTCATCGTAGTCGTCATCTCCACCGCCGCCACTTGAACGGGTGTGAAGCGAGATATTCAGATATTCTTCTTCATCCTCTAAGTTTCCATCTTCGTCGTATAATTCAACATAGAAATCAAAAGTTCCATTGTACTCTGGTGACCACTCTTGATACCAGTAATCATCATCATCACTGTAAATCGTATAATCTTCTTCAGTTCCATTTACCCAATAACCAGTTTCATTGTCATAAACGTCAATTACAAAAGTTATATTTATATCACATTCACAAGTTGTATCAGGATCATAATCTATCTCAGCTGTGTCATCGTACCCATCATCATCGTCATCGTAAGTATAAGCATCAATCCAGTCAAAGTATTCATCTTCGTCACCTGGGCCACCAGCTCCACTTGTTTGGTATAAGTCAACATTGTATATCCAGAATGAGTCTTCATTATTCCAATCCTCATCATATAAATAAACATAAAAATCATAAGAATTACTATCATGGGCAGTCCATGAAAGCTCAAAGTATTCTTCTTCAGTGCCATTAATATTATGATAATTATATTCTCCATCTATCCAATCACCAGTTCCATTCTCATAAACTGAAACATCAACTTCGACTTCTAGTTCGCAATCACAGTCTGTATTTGGATCATAACTAATGTCTATAGTATCTTCTAAATTATCTCCATCAGTATCCTCGGTTTCGTAATCCCAATCTTCAAACCATTCATCAGAGTCACATTCGGTGAAATCTTCATCACATTCTAGATACAATTCAAAAGAGAAGGAATCATGATCATACCAATCGTCATCATATAACCACACTTCAAAGGTATAATTTCCATCTTTTTCAACAGTGATTACATCAGTTTCAAAATCATCAGTCTCATTGCCTGTAATTTCGTACTCATATGAATGATAATCGCCATTATAATCGTCATCATATACATTAATTTCAACCCTTATATCTTCCTCTTCTTGACTAGAAGTATCTGGATTATAAGATATTGTAACATTATTGATTACTCCATCGTTATTACTATCTTCAGTTGTATAGTTATGAGTTTCAAACCAATAATAAACATGATCGGTTTCGCTTCCATATGAATGCAGCCACCCACTTTGAAGTAAGTCACCATCCTCTTCATAATAAAAATCAAAAGTATAATTTCCTTCTGGAACGTCATAAAATATTATCTCTTCTTCATCATTTCCATCATCAGCTGAATCTGATTTGTATAATGTGTTATTATCTTCATAAAATATTTCTACATAAGATAAAGCGTTAGTTTCATTATCTTCTTCTATGAAAAATGCAAAATCATCATAATCCTCATCATCATCTAAATCATAAAAGTAACCTACATGCCCTATATTGCTTGCTGAATTTGCCTGAAGAAGGAACCATCCATCATCAATCTCTTCATTTTCATAATATGCAGTCCATCTATATTCTCCATCTGTTAGATTATAAATTACTGCAAATCCCTCATCATCAGTAGTTGAATTACCTGCATCAATCCAAAGACCTTGAACGTATCTTTCTAGTTCATAAGAAACATTTGCTACTTCGTAATCTAGAACAAGGGCACGAGCAACTGCATCATTATGGAGATCGTCATCATCCCATGCTAACGGCCCTCCGTCAACTTGAATTACATCGTTAGGCATTCCCACTTCAGAAAGAGAGATATTACTTATCGAAAAATAATCTTCCTCATACCATTCATCATCATAAAGGATAAAATCGAAAGTATAAGGTCCTGCATTACATGCATCGTCTTCGTAATAACAGTCCTCTAATCCCCACTCAAAATCAAAATATTCAGTTTCATTACCATTAATATCAAAAGAGTCTCCATCGCCATAAATATAATCTCCAGTGTTATTGTAAACGGACCAATCTATGTAAACTTCCACTTCGTTAGTAGAGTTTGTATCTGGATCAACATGAATTGTTATTAAATCTGAATTATTATCTTCGTCTCTATCTTCAAAATCATGATACCAATCTTCAAACCACTCTTCAGTTTCTCCATCTGCAGATGAATATGGAACTACGCTCAAAGTAAGAGCAAAAACAAGGGCCCAAGCAAGGACCTGCTTACCAATTTTAGATTCTCGATTATACATTCGATTCTCCTTAAGGAACACGTGAATAGATTTAGCACTATATAAAATTAGAGATATCCAAATTTAGACTATAGCAAATTTCTAGAAATTATTGATAATGCATAAGATGTGAAATATGCTTCTTCCCAAGGTTTAAGGTACCCTACTTGGACCACATAATCTAAAAATTCTTCTTGCATTTCTATACCTTTTGTTACCATTTCCATATCTTCAGTATGCATTCCTTTAGCAACAAATTCAATAGGGTATCCCTCACGGTGAGGTTGATAAAGTAAGTAATCTGGAATAATAGAACGACCATGTTCTCCTTCACTCATGCACAGCGCCCATTCCTTTGCTAAGAATGCATTTTCCATTAATCCACTACGGGCCTGTCTAGCATTTCTCAAAGGCTCTGTCGCTACATCTATCGCTAAATCTTCAGGTAAATCAGGTAATGCCTTCTCTAATTCAATTTCGAAAATCTCTTTAGCTCTCGTTAATAATTCATCTGCAGATTTTCCTAATAACACTTTTCCGACAGCCCGAGCTTGTAATTCTCTAGCTAATTGATTGCCTAAAAGTTCAGGTTCTGAAGTTTCAATGAATTTATTTATGAATTCATCTCTTTTATCTATATTATCTAAGATTGCATAACCTAATGCAGAACCTCTGATTACTAAGTAATCTTCTGAAGTTTCTTGGTCTTCTAATTGCTCCAATAATGGCTTAGCTAAATGCTCGGGAACTTTCATTAAACCGATTTTGAGGTTATTGACTCACCCTCTTGCCAACGCGCCATGACCCACAATAGATCTGAAAGTCGATTAAGGTATGCAACTGCTAAAGAATCTTGAATATCACAAGCTATGGCTCTTCGTTCGGCTCTTCGAACAACAGTTCTGGAAATATCTAAAAGTGCTGCAATTCTATTCTGTCCAGGTAGAACAAATTCTTTAGGAAGTTCAAAACTATCGGTTATTTCATCAATAAGTCCTTCTAAATATTTAATCATTTCGTCATTAACTTTACTCTTGCCAGACACTAATTTACTATGATTTGAAGGATCTGTTGCCAATTCAGCCATCAAAACATACAAATCTCTTTCAATATGAATTATTTTATGCTCTAAATCACTTCCTTTTGCACATTCAGTACGTACTAATCCCAATATAGCTTGAGCTTCATCTACAGTTCCATAAGCTTCAGGTAGTACTGAATTCTTTGATATTTTATCACCATAAAGCAATCCCGTCTGACCGTCATCTCCTTTCCGGGTGTATATTTTCATTATTCTCAGATTAGCCTATGAATTAATAAAGTTTGTAATCAATGTTTAGTATTGATTAATAACTCCATTTTTTGATTTTTATAAGTTGTGCGAGCGATGAAATAATTAGGATTGTTGTTCATCATATGAGCAGCCCATTTTCTTACTTCATCCATATTAGATTCACCAATATGTTCCTCTTTTGTTTTCACACTTATTGCAAAATCTAAAAGAGTTTCAAAAGGAATACGCCCATAGCCTCCAATATGGCCCGTATAATCATCCCATGAATTATCAACAAGTGAAATAAATTTACCCTCGAAACCTGCTGCAGATATTTCTTCGGGCGTATCATTACCTTTGATAATATCTATGTCAGTTCCAGATGAAGCCCGAGATTTAGCAGTCTTAGAAAAACCCCAATATGCAAGCGCGATTTTTCTTGCAACTTGAATAGACATTAATTTCATAAGTAAAAGCCTCTAAATATGCAATTTGATGCATACGAAAGTTTATTTCTGTGCATATTATCCAAATTTTATGAACTCACCAAAAATAGCCTCATTGCTGATGGCTTTTCTTTTTTTGAGTTCTCTCTTTTCAACTAGCGGTTGTCTCGAGGAAACTACTAACAATAATATCATTGAACAAGGCGACTCCGATGATTATACTGATAATAACGATGATGGAAACCAGAATAATAACGGAGGAGAGCAAGATAGTGATTCCGATAATGATGGATACCCTGACAATATGGATGATTTTCCATATGATAAAGATGAATGGAAAGATTCAGATGATGATTCAATAGGTGATAATGCCGATAAATTTCCTAATGATAGTTGTGCATCCGATGATATGGATGATGATGGAAAACCAGATTCCATAAAAGAAAATTGTAATACTTCATTAACGGAAGATGATGATATTGATGGAGATGGATTTAGTAATGAAATGGAGATGATGCTTGGAACTAATCCAAAAAATGCAGCATCGAAACCATTGGATTATGATGGTGATGAAACTCCAGATGGATTAGATGATGATATGGATAATGATGGGATGAATAATTCTGTTGATCAATGTCCTAGAGGTAGCCTGAATTGGGAAGCTGGCTCATCTGCAGATTGGGATAATGACGGATGTAAGGATAGTGATGAAGATAATGATGATGATAATGATGGGATTTTTGATGATGATGACCTCTGTGAAGAGACCCCATTGAATGAAGTTCCAAACCAAGAAGGATGTTCTGCTTCTCAAAGAGACAGTGATGGAGATGGTATTGTTGATTCACTTGATCTCTGTTGGGGTAATGATTCGACAGGGGATAGTGACGGGGATGGATTATGCAGTGATAATGATGAATGTTCAGAAGGGCCTTTCTTGTATGGTGAAGAAGTCGATACAGAAGGATGCTCTTTCTTTGAAAAATCTATTCCTTGGAATAGCGGCCCCTATTCTACCAACTACATGGGAACTGTTAATGATTTTACTATTCCTGAACCAATTGACGAAAACCTAAACTTTACAAATAATTGGGTTTTTAGTGAAGAATGGAGTGGAAAAGACACCTATGTTTTTGTCATATACAATCCTACTAATCCTGATAGTGTGATAACCTGGAATTCAGCAAATCCTATAGGTCAAGCAACTGAATTAGGACTGATGTTTGAAAAATCTCCAGACAATGTTCATTACTTTTTCGGATCATATCGAGATGGTGGTTGGATGGGTGATGTTAGCTACATGTCTGGTCGAGTAAACTTTGCCTTGGCTACAATGAGCGAGGAGGACCGGAATCATTGGGCTGATAGAGTACATTATATTGCAATGGATGCAAATTTTCTGGATGGTCATATTGCTGAATTTATAGAAGCTAAGGAATCGCCTGCATGGTTTTGTATAGATCAATTGCAAAGATGGCAGGAAGTTGGAAGTTTCTGGGACTTGAATTTTAATCAGAATTTTAGTTGGTATCGTTTTCACTTTATTGCTAATGAACCAATTTATCTTAATTTTGAGTTTGGATTAGAACGTGAATTAGCTGCAATGGAATATCATACGAGTACTCCTTGTCATGAACGGATTTATTCTCCTAAAAAATGTATCAAAGGTGAATCTGTAACTATATTTGAATGGAATGAAGGTGAATCGAACACACACGGTGGGGGATGGGGAGGAGGTACAAACGTTAGAAACGTAGTAATGCCAGATAATCTAGACCAATTCGATTCTTTTGCAGTTTATACTTACGAAGCCTGCCAGGATCACAAAGGATGTAATGAATGGGATTTTATTGGATATCTGAATGCTTACAGTTCCCAATGCTCATTAACCGAATTTACTATCTATGAAGAATGTATTGGTGAAATTCTAACTCAATATGGGACTCAAAATGAATGTGAAAATGCAGGACATCGATGGGATGCAGGCAGCGAGGATTCATCAGCTAGATGTGAAGGTAAATGGAATCGCGTCTGGAAGGCTGAAATTGGAAGATATATCACTGCCTACAACCGAGAAGGACGATACATCTCTGATGTGAGTCCTATGCTTGGTGTTCTGAAAAATGAAGATATTAATGAATTTAATTATTGGCAACCTAATGCATATGGCCTCACTGTGAAATTATTCTTCTGGAATGAAAATAAGGATTATACTCCAGTTGGTGCTGAATATTTAGCTGGAGCAACAAGGAAATTTAACTTAGAATACAATGATGTCTTTGGTAGTGAAAATCCATTTGAGTACAATGTTACTAGCAATACAGAAAGAGTAGAGATTGTAACCTTCTTTACAGGTCATGGTCATAGCAGTACTGATGAGAATTGTGCTGAATTTTGTAATCATCAACATGAATTTACAGTTAATGGAAATACCTTAGAATTACTTGAACATCCTAACGGTGGAACTCCATATGGTTGCTATAACCGAGTCAATGAAGGTGTTTCAGCTAATCAATACGGAACATGGGTATACGGAAGGGCTGGTTGGTGCCCTGGACAAGATGTAGAGTATAATCGAATAGATATTACTGGCGAATCAAGTATTGGTGTAAATGAACTAAGCTATCGTGGATTATACCAAGGCGAAGAATATGATCCAAGTGTAAATGACCCTGATGGATATTTACCTGAAATCAAGCTACGTATGTGGATTATTACTTATGAAGCTCAATAAGTGTCTACTTCAGTTCTAAAATACTTGTAGAAACACCACATTGAAACCGCTCCAAGAATGTGCCATAATGCATGCCCTTGAACGAGTGAATCGGGATTACATAAAACTCCATCCGTTTTACTTGGTTGCCAAATAATTGTAGCCAAGAAATAAGAAGCAAAACCTACCCAGAAATAAGGCGTATGTGTTCTTTCTAATTTAATATCTTCAATTTTGTATAAGAAAAAAGCTAATGCAGCCCAAAGTAATACTGCTTCAAACTCATTTAAAATAAAATCTATAGGTGTAGAACCTGGAGAAGTATACAAGAATAAAACCAAAATAATAGAAGTAGGAATTAAGAATATGATGTAAGGTTTCTTCTGATATTTTAGAGCTAACTCTTGAGATATCCAGATTCCAATTAATGCACCCCACAAAAATGTAAGAAGACTAAACTGCCACAATAACAATGCAAAAATTACATTTGTTCCCAAATAATACATGATAAATTCTTTCTCGGTCCATCTAAGGAATCTTGAAAAATTATAGAATACTGGCATTGAAATATACATCATCATCCCAGTAACATCTAACCAACCTCCCCAGCCAGTATTGAAGCCGTGCATAGCAAAACTACCCATTCCAACTGCTACACAGGAAATTCCGTATAGTGTGAGAAACCAACTTCTTGTAGAAAGTGAAGGCTTTCCTTCGATTGGATCATACTGTGCTAACCAAAGAATATACATTCCAACAAATACAAATGCTAAATTGGAAATTGTGTTTGTAGGTTCACGAATCCAACTATCTCTGATTTTTTCGCAATACCCTGAAGGACTTGTATTTGTCCAGCTTGAATCATTCAAAATATACATTAATCCATATATTAGAAATATGAATATTATTCCTGAAAGAACTGCAAAGAATTCTTTTCTTTCCTTAATGAATTTAGTATCGATCAAGATATCTTAATTTTCCTAACAAAGCTACAATCTTTACATTCATAATTCGGATATAAATCAGGATTATTTGGAGAGGACCCATGCCAATGGAAAGTATATTTTCCACACTTAACACAATATGAATTCTGTTTGTATCCAGTATATGCATGAGGTCGTTGTTGCATTACTGGTGTAACTGGTATTTGAGACACCGAAGATGCTGTCAGTTGTGAAGTGGTAACTGGTGCTTCTGTTTGATCTCCTTTTTCTGGAGCTGCTTCGCTAGGTGAACCTGAATCTATATCTCCAGGGTCAGTAATCAGGATCGCATCTACAGGACATACTTCTTCGCAAGCTCTACAAACAATGC
>JAAZXG010000030.1 GCA_014240255.1 Methanobacteriota archaeon | reverse complement strand
CCTTCATACAAATAATAAAATTGGTACGAAATCTTGAACGACATTGCCATTCCTACTGCATCTGAAGTGTCATATATTGGCGTTTTCAATACTGAAAGACTTGCAGGATTAGGACCTAAAGTTACTGATGGTGTAGAACTATAATCTGATCCACCAGTAGTTCCTTCATGGACAAATATTTTATCATCCCAGTTGTAGA
Organism: Methanobacteriota archaeon; assembly: GCA_014240255.1. GTDB lineage: Archaea > Thermoplasmatota > Poseidoniia > MGIII > CG-Epi1 > CG-Epi1. Next base: position 9,914 of record JAAZXG010000030.1, on the reverse strand, counting down.
AACTGTAGTAACTGTAAGCATAATTAGTTGCAACATAAATGTCACCAGATGATGTTACAGCCATTGAACTTCGATATCCATTAACTGAATAAGAACTGAACAATGTACTAACTGAACCACCAGAGGTAGATAATCTCTTGATTCCACCATAATAACTGCTATAGTAATATCCAGTAGTATATACATAATCATCAGATACAGTTATAGAACTGTGATATCTAGAATACATGTATGTTTGTGAATAACTTGCAGCAGAATACCCTCCACTGCCATCACGGTGATATTCTCTTACCGTTCCAGAAAAATCTCTGTAAGCAATCCATAAAGATCCATCTCCGTCTTCATTGACATCGATATCTTGTGCATATGAATAAGCTGAAATACTATTACCATATGAGAAATCTGTACTTTTAGTCATATCAGTTGCATCTAAAACTATAACCTTTCGGTAAGATGAACTGGAATAAGTTTGTAAAACAAATACTTCACCATCATAATAAGTTAAAGCAGTTCCATATTTCACATTTGTTGTATTACAGAGTGGGGCAGCAGATACATCTGACATAAGCCATTTACATACTTTAGTCATAGCATTATAAGTGCCTGAAGTTCTTGCTAATGTATAATAATTTGTTCCATCTTCAGTAACATCAATATTCATATGTAAGTAATTATGCCAGTATGGAATTATCTCTGTGACTGTATTAGTCGCAGGTGATAACTTCTTAAGACTGTCATCTCCTGGATTGGAAATTAATATATCTGTTCCATCATAATGTATCTTTTGATTATCATCGAACATTCCGCCCAATGACTCAGATTTACGACCGGATGACCAAGCGCCATCATCAGCACCTTCATCTCCTTCGTTATGATTACCTTTTCCATCATTCAAAGCTTGTGTCCAACCATCTACTCCTTGAATTGATTCATGTGTAAATCCTTCAGTGTTTGTTCTGTCATCAAAAGTGTAGTCTGTAGTTTCTTCTTTAATACTAAAAACTTTAGCACTTACTGAAATATCTGTTTCAGCTATTGGTTCACAATCTCCAGCTGTATCACAGTTTACACCATTGTTAGATATGGTTGCACCCATTTGGTTGTTATCTGCTAAAGACACCGGATCTGGAATATTAGTTGCTTTTAAGCGAATATCATTTCTTGCTGGAGGTGGTGGTAAAAATTCTACCGTTGATCCACCATTATCATCAAGCGTATTGAAAGCCACAGGGGAATTTCTGTAAATATATTCTAAACCTACTGAATTACCTTCTGGTTTTCCTTGGATACCTGTTGTAGCTTGTTCATTATCTGAACCGTAGCCACCATTGGTATCTTGGTAATTAACTGAAATTTTATTTGAACCTTCATGTAATATAATTTGCCAAGTCAATGCGTCAGCTGCTGCTGCGCCAGGACACTGGTAAACTGAAGGATACCAAGCACCTTGGTCTTGGTATTGAACAATGAATTGTCGGTTAGGAGTAGTACCTATTGTGTTGTAATAAACACCTGCAGTCGGATTACTACTTCTACAAAAACCGCCATCAAACCAAGCTCCTGCTACTGCAGCGTCACCTAATTGACTGGCTGGGATATGATAAGAAGTCCATTGATTAGAAACAGCAGCGCCTAGAGTAATGTATCCATTATCTCCGCCGTTACCCCATTTTGTATATTCTTTTTCATATAACTCAAAGGCAAACGGAAGATCATATGGCCCCTGACCGCCATCTGTACTTGAGGTCAACAATGTTGTTGTACCTGCTTCACCGATTAATTCAGTCCAGGTAGCATCTAATCCAGTTTCGCTACTATCTTTAAAAGTATAACCGTAAGAATCGCTTCCGGTTCTTGCCGATGCCTCTGGAGCAAAGAGCACAAATGTGCTTCCTACCATTGACACGACGACCACGATAGCCATTAGCTTCGTAGCCCAATTTTGCTTGTTTACATTACTAGTTTCTTGCATATGTACACACCTTGGTTGAGTCCTTGTATCAGTGGGCTTGCGCCCATCTGAAGGGTACTTACCATGACGCCATCTTAATATAAAGGTTAGTATTTTTTTTTAAGAACAAATGAAACTTCTTTAAAACCAAAGGTATTCGTCTATTAATGGACATCGGTATTCTAGCGCTGCAAGGTGCTGTTTCGGAACACAAAAGTTGTGTAGAAAAGGCTGGAATGAATGTTATAGAAATTCGAACACCTTCGGATTTACAACACATCTCTGGATTAATTATGCCTGGTGGTGAATCTACCACTTTAAGGAACCTTTTGAAGAATTCGGGATTATGGAAAGTAATTGATGAAAGTGATTTACCAATAATGGGCACTTGCGCTGGCGCTATTCTAATTGGCAAAGGTGTAAATGAAACCTTTAGTAAGATAGATATGGAAATTGATAGAAATTATTATGGAAGGCAGAAAGATTCATTTGAAAAAAATATTCTAGTGGAAAATAAAAATAAATTCAAAGGCATATTTATCCGAGCTCCTGCAATTATATCAATAGGAACCAAAACTAAACCGATTGCTTGGGTTGATGATAATATTGTTGGTTGTATTGAAGGAAAAAATATGGCATTAACTTTTCATCCTGAGTTGACTGATGATTTAACATTCCATGAACTCTGGTTAGAGGGGTTAAAATGAAAGACCCGAAAGGACGAACTTCAATTGGATTTGAAAAACATATCTTTATTTGTGAAAATTCAAGAGTATCTGGTCATCCTCGGGGTTGTTGCCAAGAAAAAGAAGGTAGTAAAATCAAAATGATGTTCAAGGATGAAATTGTTAAAATGAATTTAGTAGGAAAGGTACGGGCAAATGGATCTGCCTGTTTAGATTTTTGTGAACAAGGTCCAACAATTGTAATATATCCTGAAGGTGTATGGTATAGAATTAATAATCCTGAAAAAGATGTTAAAGATATAATTAAAGAACATATTATTGAAGATAATATCGTTAAAAGATGTTTAATTAATTTGTGAATTCATGGTGCGGGGGGAGGGATTCGAACCCACGTACCACTAAGGATCGGATTTTGAGCCCGACGCAATTGGCCAGACTATGCGACCCCCGCACTAATCTTTCCACCAAAGAAGCACTATTTTAGGCGCGCGGTTATTTTGATTTTTAATGAACGGATAGGTCATTAGAAAAATACAACAAAAAAATTATTTGAATCTTTCTTGGCATTGCCAAACTGCACCAACTAAATGTCTAGTAAGGCGTGCAGCTAATGCAGAAGTATTGCCATTGTCATGAGGTGGGCATACTTCAACGCAATCAAAACCAACTATTCTATCTGCAAAGAAATTGATTGTTTGTATTACTTCATAAGGCGTCATACCAAATGGTTCAGGTGTACCAACACCAGGTGCAAAAGCAGGATCAATGGCATCCATATCAAGACTCAAATAAACGGGACCATCTAAATCATCTATAACATCTGCTAAGTATTCACGTAATTCAGTCCAACCTGATTCCACAAATTTTAAACCAACTGAACGAGCTTCTGCAATCTCTGATTGGGAAACTGAACGAATACCTATTGAACGAACATTATCTATACCTACGATATCGCTAATTCTTCGAGTAACCGTTGCATGGGACTTTGTATTTCCTTCGTATTCATTTCTAAAATCTAAATGTGCATCTAGTATTACTACTGCTAAATTAGGATATTTGGTATGGGCTGCCTTAACTGCAGCCGGAGTTAGGGAATGTTCTCCTCCTAAACCAATGGGAAACTTGCCTTCATTAACAATTTTTAAAACCAAATCTTCTAACAACTTCTCATTCTTATCCTGATCATCAGTAATATCTAAATTACCCCAATCATTTGCTAAGACATCAGATAAATCAATCCCTAGTTCTAGTAAATATGTTTCAAAATTATAACTATTCTTACGAATTGCATCGGGAGCTTCAGAAGCCCCTTTACGGAAACAAGCAGTACCATCAAACGGATAGCCATAGTAAACAAACCGAGCTTCATTGTAAGAAGATTCGGCATCAGCAAAGAACTCTGACACTTTAGTCTGTTACCAGTTTACGGCCCATGGCTGAAAGAAAAACAATCTCATTACCCGGTTCCATAGCTGAATGGAATTTTTCAGGAATCTCTGCTAAAGGTACATTAAATGTTTCAAAGGTCTCAAGATCCATCATCTGAACTTCAGCACCCATGTGGGCTAAAATCTGAGCTTTACGCCTATCTACAAGTGGAACGTGAACTTTGTGTTTGACGGGATGAACTAGAGATCTTTTTTGATTATCAAAAAGACCGATAGCTACCATACGTGCCTTAGCTTCACCGTGTTTTCCAGGCTTAGAGGTAATATATTCTACCAATTTACAAGGCTCATTATCAATGACTATGTATCGCCCAACTTTTAATGTTCTTATTTCTCGGATTTCTGTATCACTCATTTTTAAATTACCATTCTAATTCTCGCCATTTGTCATCTGAAAGGTACCCATAAAGAGTATTGCGTCCAGAAATATTACGGCGCATTTTATTAAACAAATCGACTGCTATTTCAAGAGATTGATCTCCCGTATCTTCATGTAAGTCCTCTAATCTTTGAATTAACTGTTCAACAGTTATCATAAAACTTAGGTCCTCATTAAACCTGCAGTCGATAATTCTTCTTTGATATTTCTAACTGCATTCTTAATGTCGTTCACTTCACGAGCACCTACACAAACCATCTTTCCACTTCCAAATAACAATAGGACAACTTTAGGATCATCCATACGATATACAAGTCCTGGGAAAGCTTCTGGTTCATACTCTACATTTTCAAAACCAAGAGACATTGCTATCTGAATTAAATTCAAAGTTGATTCTAAATTAGTTGTAGCTACTATATTTTGTATTACAATATCAGGTTCATCCTTAACAGGCATATCCAATACCCTAAGCTCATCGACTACTTTGTTAATTGCAACATGCACATCTGGTATTGATCTTGCACCGGTACAAACAACTTTACCGCTTCTAAAAATTAAAACTGCAGTTTTTGGTTCTGCTAATTTATAAATTAGTCCTGGAAATCTATCCTGATCATACTCTGCACCTTCTAACTGGAAAGCTATATCCTGAAGCATCAATTCTTTACCAATTGACGCACTTGCTACGACGTTAACTACTATTATTTCTGCCATGTAAAATACCTCTGGGGGGAATCTTTCTATATAAAGTGCCTATTTAAAGGTTTAAATACTAGTCCCCCGAAAAATTATTGCAATAAAGAAAGAATTTCTTGTGGATTATCAGTTCCAAAGACGTAGTATTTCCCATTCGTTGCTTCTATTTCAATACCTTTCTCAAGCCATATAACATAACCTATTCTCCATTTTCCATTTTTGCGTCCTCTTCCAATTCTCCAGCCTAAACCGCCAAATTCTCGTATTGGATGATATGGTATCTCTTCAATTGAATTTATTTCACTTGGTTGAAGTTTCTTATTCCAATTTAGAAAACCAAATTGTATTGTTCTATCGTCAAAGATTTTAACTGAATAAAAAGCCATATTGTAAGTTACAAAAATTCCAAAAGATAGTCCAATTAAAGGTAAGATTATGAAATATCCAAGTGAGGCTCTTGTTTGTAAATATACAAGAAAAACCATCATACCAATAAAAACCAGAATAAACATAAATATCCAATATGTTGTTTTTTTCTCCTCATAAATCACAGTTTGAGGATAATATGGCGTCATAAAAAATGATTATACGAGTCCATATTAACCTTTTTTATCATGGTTGTATCCCATCAAACTCCAATGAAAAAATATTCAGCTTCTATAGATGATGTGCGAGCTGCTGCTAAACGCATAAAGGGAATTGGGCACAGAACTCCAGTACTGACGAATGAAACTTTAGATCTCTTAGCAGGGCGTAAACTTTTCTTTAAGTGTGAAAATTTCCAAAAGGTAGGGGCATTCAAATTCAGAGGTGGATGGAATGCGGTCTCTCTTCTAAGTGATGATGAAGCTTCGAAAGGTGTTTGTACTCACAGTAGTGGAAATCATGCTCAAGCTGTAGCTTATGCAGCTATGATGAAGGGAATTCCCTCTTATATTGTTATGCCAAATAATGCTCCAAAAGTTAAACTAAATGCTGTAAAAAACTATAAGGCAAAAATTACATTATGTGAGCCTACTTTAGAAGCTAGAAGAACAACTTTAGACGATATTGCTGAAAAAACGGGAGCAACTGTTATTCATCCATTCAATAATCCTAATGTAATCGCTGGACAAGGAACTGCAGCATTAGAATTAATTGAAGATGTCGAAAATTTAGATGCAGTTATTGCGCCAATTGGAGGAGGTGGACTAATGTCTGGTACATGCATAACTACTCGTAGTCTTCTACCAAATGCTAAATTATATGGGGCTGAACCGGAAGGAGCAGATGACGCATATCGCTCACTTAAAGAAGGAAAAAGACTACCTCAAGAAAATCCTAATACTATCTGTGATGGATTGCTTACAGGCTTAGGAGAGAATACTTGGAATATACTAAAAAATCATCTGAATGCAATACACACTGTTACCGACGATGAAGTAATAAAGGCAATGAAACTAGTCTGGGAAAGAATGAAGATTATCATTGAACCAAGTTCTGCCACTCCTGTGGCTGTAGTTCTGAGTGATAAATTTAAGGCACTGGAAGGAATTGAAAATATCGGAATTATACTTACAGGTGGGAACGTAGAATTATCAAAATTGCCATTCTAAAAAGAATGGCGGGCCTGCAGGGATTCGAACCCTGGATCTTCTGGTTAGAAGCCAGACGCCCTTCCAGGCTAGGCTACAGGCCCTAAATCAGTTGCACGAGAGGTGGGTTTTAGTGGTTTGGCCACTAATGAATTTCACTTCCATCTTTAATTTCTTTATCTGGCTGTAGGAGACTAACAATGCCTTCTCCCTCTGCAGCCAATAACATTCCGTTAGAATCTTCACCTCTGAATTTTGCAGGGGCCAAGTTAACCAGAACTGCAATTTTCTTACCTAAAAGTTCGTCCGATTCATAGATGCCTCGAAGACCAGTGACAATCCTCTTAGTAGGACCTCCAAAATTTACATCTAAAAGCCAAAGTTTATCTGCATTAGGATGAGGTTCTACTTGTTCCACAGTTCCTATTCGGATATCCAATTTCTTAAAATCGTCAAAAGTTATCTCTGGTTTGACGTTAGCTAGCTCGTTTGTTTCCTCTGGGGGCATTTCTTTCTCCAATATTTCGTCCATGTTTAACTTAGTAAACAATGGCAAGGGTTGTTCTAATTTGAAATTCGTCTTGACTTCAAGAGCTGAATTCCATCCAAGATCTTCAATTTTATCTTTCTGGCCCATGTAATCCCAAGCTTTCTGGGATGACTTTGGCAAGAATGGTGTCATCATTACTGATAAACTACGACATAAATTCAAAAATGTAACTAAAGTTGCTTCACAAGCATCTCGATCGGCTTTCAATTGTTTCCATGGTGCAGCTTCATTCAATGCTATGTTTCCCGCTTGCGATAATTCCATAACGGCTTGTAATGCTTTTTTGAATTTACACGCTTCTAAAGCCTCGGAGACTCGTTTTTGAGTTTCTATTATCTTTTCATTAAGTGAGGGAATTGTAGTAGCATCTGAATGGAGCCCATCGGGATAATTTTTGTTCGCAAATGACATGACTCTGTAAAGTAAATTACCATAATTTCCAATCAATTCAGTATTTATTCGAGTTACATAGTCTTCCCATGTAAAATTTGCATCCTTTTGTTCAGGCATTATTGCTGCCAAATAAAAACGCAATAATTCAGGATCATATCGATCTAAATAATCGGGAATCCAAATTGCATGTCTTCTTGATTTAGAGAATTGTGAAGAATCTAATAATAAATATTCATTTGCAGGAACATCATATGGGAGTTTGTATCCACAACCTGAAAGCATAGCTGGCCAAATAATTGTGTGGAAAGGTATGTTATCTTTAGCCATGAAATAATAGTGCTCTGATTCTTCACGTTCCCACCACTTTTTCCATTCATCTGGTTTGCCTTGGTTCTTAGCCCAATGAACTGAGGCTGAATAATATCCCATTACTGCTTCAAACCAAACATACATTCTCTTGGTTTCATAACCTTCTCGTGGAATCTCGATACCCCACTCCAAATCTCTAGTTACTGCTCTATCAATCAATCCTTCTTTGAGCCAATTTCTTGTAAAATTAATTACAGAAGGACGCCAATGCTCTTTACCCTCTGATAACCACTCTAATAACGTATCTCGAAATTCGGATAATTTGAAAAATAAATGTTCAGTTTCTTTGAATTCAATCTTTGCATCTGGATTCAACTTAGAACGCGGAGTTATCAACTCTTTTGAATCTAAAGTTTTTCCACAATCATCACATTGATCACCTCTTGCAGATTCATATTTACAATGCGGACAAGTTCCTTCGACATATCTATCTGGTAAAAATTGTTCAGCAACAGGATCATAAGGTTCTTCCGAAATTCTTGGTTCAATGTATCCATTATCATCTAATTTTTTTAATATTGATAAAGCAACTTCAGCATGCTCTTTGGTATGTGTGTGAGTGAATAAATCAAACGAAATACCCATTTTTTCAATAGAATTACTATTGAGTTTATGATACTCCATCGCAACTTGCTGAGGTGTTTTCCCTTCTTGCTGAGCTGTAACTGTAATCGGAGTCCCATGCATATCACTTCCACTAACCATCAGGACTTTATTTCCTTTCAAACGATGGTACCGTGCGAATATATCGGGTGGCAAATAACAGCCAGCCATATGTCCTAAGTGCAAAGGACCGTTGGCGTAAGGCCAAGCCACACATACTAAGACATGCTTCACATGACCGCAAAATTAATGCTATATATGAAACGTGGTTAGTAAAAAAGAACAATAATACTTACAAAACTGTTCCAAAGTATATGCGTTACCATACTAGGAATGATGCTCCCTGTTTTAACGCGGAGCCATCCATAAAGTAAACCACCGCCAAAAGCCATTCCATAAGCGATGGGCTCATGTACAATCGCAAAAATTAAGGCAGATATGACTATTGATGTTCGATCATCATAACATTTTAATAAGACTCCTAGAATAAAACCTCGAAACAATAATTCTTCCAATATAGGTGTTAATATTGAAACAGATAGAGCCATCAAAATAGATGATTGGTAGGATAATTCTTCAATAGCAGTAATTATTGCTTGTTCATTTGCCTCTGGAAAAAAGTAAGTAGTAAAAACAACATGCAACGGTTTAACAAGAAAAACATCAATCAGTATTACAATTCCAATTAAACGCCAAACTTCACCATTTCTAGGGAAAGTCAATAATTCTTTAAAACTTTCAGAAGTATGTGTATTTTTCAATATAAGAAAAACTAAAATTCCCGACAATATAGTAGATACAACTACAAAATATACCAATTCCTCAACAAATGAGGTCACAACAATTAACAATACAAATAATAAGGCAAAAATTCCAACAATATGCCCCCAAACACGCCATGCTGGCCAACGTCCGTCTGACTTAGTCTGACGAGAACTAATCCAACACTGATTACTACAATATATCTGATCTTCAACATCAGAAATAATCGGCATTAGACAGTTTTTACAATAATCCATAATCAATTTTCCATACTAGATAAGAAATTGACTAATTTCTCCATTGCGCGGCCTCGGTGACTTATACTGTTTTTTTCTTCAAGGGATAATTCAGCAAACGTTTTTTCATAACCTTCTGGAACAAAAATAGGATCATATCCAAACCCTCCTGAACCTCTCATTACATCAATTATATGACCTGTGCATTCACCTACAAACTTATGTTTAGAACCATCCTTTAACATTAAACCAAGAACACATCTAAAT
>JAAZXG010000002.1 GCA_014240255.1 Methanobacteriota archaeon | reverse complement strand
GTAAATCCTCCGTCAGTACTTCGATAAATTGAATATCCGCTACCACTACAACCTATATTGCCACGATAAAAATTACCATCTCCAGCCCCTTCAATATGTGCACTTAACCCACCACTATTACAACCTAAAGGAGCTCCAGGAACTTCGGGACTCCAAGTGTTCCCACCATCAAAACTTGTAGAACATAAGGGAGCTTCCCAATTTCCATTAATACAAAAAACCCATGTTGTAGGATGGAATGCTGCATCATATGGTGATGATCCTATAGTTTGGTGATCTTGAACTGAATATGAAGTAGCTGGCGTTGGTGGAGACCATGAACTGCCTTCATTGTCTGACCATTCAACCGTCATACCTAGAAGTGCGTGCATATCGAATTTCATTATTCGATCAGTCCATTTATCTACGTAAACATAAGGATCATTACTATTTGCTACAGGAGCAATAGGATTGTATGAATTTACACATGAAAAATCCGAAAGATTCTGCATTTCTATCAAGCCTGAGCATTGAACTATTGCAGTAGATCCGGCAGGGCCATTACCATAACTAGACATATACAAATTATCATTTGAAGTGATGCCTATTGTTGGCTCAAATGTAGTCATTCCAATACCATAATAACTTCCTTGAGTCCAATAGGGCGCATTGTTTCCTGTTAAATTAGCAGTAATATTTGCTTGCTCTACTGCATTAGAATCAAGTGCATTAATTCCTCCAGCATAATGATACCAAGTAGTTTTTGGAATTTCCCGCCCAAAATCAAACAAGCCCGGTTCTTCTACTATCGTTCTTTTATCTTCAGGTTCAAGGCACCCACTAAAAGAAGGAGTGATCAAAAATGCAAGAATTAGAAAAACTAACCGGTTCATTCTTAATCAATCACAGTTTCGGGTTTATAAAACTAAATATTTTATAATTTAAGAGTTGTAGGGCCACCTGGAGGTAAAAATTCTAAATAAGTCAAATCCCCATATAGTGTGGGTCCTTCAGTTAATATACCAATTATAGCTTCATCCGATCCTGCTGCATTATGGGAAAGTGCAATCCATGGTCTACCTTCATCATCTATCTCAACATCAATAAAATCACCAAAACCTCCACAACGAACATTACCACAATCTGAAGTAATATCCAAGGGATCATCTGGGCTGTTAACTGCCACACTTGTAATTAGAGGATTATCTGCAAAAGCATCAGTCATAATTGCCATGTAACCGGACCAACCACTATTCGAAGCATTCGTTTCAACATCATTAACTTCTCCAATATAGCCAAGAACGACACGGCCTTCATCTCCTGCAAAAATTGTTGGAAAGCCTGTTTCCTGAACTTCAGGCGCAGCTATCATCATTGGATTACTCCATGTATCTCCTTGATCTCTAGAATAAGCATACCAAGGCATCATATCAACTCCAATCCAAGTAGCATGAACATTACCTGCTTCATCTACTGCAGTAGCAACTTCATGGGAATGCCAACCCTGCTGCATACCTATTTCGGTTGTAATAGTATGTTCAGTCCATGAATAACCGCCATCCAATGAGCGGTAGACTGCAGGCCCATCACAAGATGGATTACCTCTGTAAACTGAACCATCCATTCCACCTGCTACATGCCCATGAAGTCCTGAACATTGCGCAGTTCCTGTAGGGTATCCTGGCTGTTGAGCATCCCATACACGCCCGCCATCTAATGAACGCGAACATTGAGCTCCAGCCGCAGGAGAACCTGTATTGATACAATAAACATATACTACCTCTCCAGAAATTGCATTAGGATGTGGCATTGAAGCTATACTTTGATGATCTTGAGGTACTGCATATCCTTGAGTTGGATATGGAGTACTCCATGTTTCTCCATCATTATCTGAATACTCTACATTAATTACTGCCAAAGCATGCATATCAAATTTAACTAGACGATCTGTAAATTTATCAACATATATGTATGGATCATTAGAATTAAGTGTTTGACCCGAACCACCTTCATCTCCTCCTAAGAAAGGCCCTACATCCTCCCAAGTCTGTCCTTTGTCCTGTGAACGGATGATATGAGTTCCATCTCCAGCTCCATTATAATTAGTAAAGAAAATCGCACCGGAAGAAGTTACCCCAATCGTTGGTTCAAAGGTATCAAAACCCGTCCCATAATATGTTGCATTTGTAAAATAAGGAATGTTAGCACCTGTAAGATTAGCACTAATATTAGAAGATAATACTGCTAAAGGGTCTGTTGCATCAACGGCCCATGGCTCAGCTACCGTTCCTGCGTAATGATACCAAGTAGTAATTGGCTGTGGACGTCCAAAATCAAAAATGCCCGGTTCTTCAATTATAGTTCTTTTGTCTTCAGCTTCAAGACAACCGCTAAAACTTGGTGTAACTAAAAAGGCAATTAAGAAAACTAACACTTTTTGCATTATTATTTAGATAAGATACTACTTTATTTAGGTTTGTGAAAAAGAACAATACGGTTAGTGTTTGTCCCCCCTTTCATGTTATTTATTCCCCATATATTAGAAGTTTTTGTAAAATCTTGAGAATTTATCATAATTCCAGCACACTCAAAACCTGAATTTAAACCCAAAGGAACTACAGCCTCATCTAACTTTATTTCTCCATTATTTACTTCACCAACTTCAAAAGCAACCCATCCCTCAGGCGAAGTTATTCTATATAATTCGTCAAAAACAAAAGACATAGTTTCTGACCATTGCTGAACTGTTCGACAAGATATTATCTTTTTCTCAACCTGTTCAGCATCTATAGAATTGAACCAACATCTTAGCCAATTATCAGTTGCATATCTAACGATGTTAAGAAAAGGAGGGGAAGTTACCGTTAATTTGACACTTTCATTCGGTATATGGAATGTATTTTTAGAATCCTTTGAAGAAAAAATAGCTTTTTGACCAATTTCAAACAATTGTTGCACAATAGATGGATTAAGATTACGTTGTAAGGTTCTCGATTTTTTCAGAATTATAGCTTTAGTATCTTTGTAGGGTGGAGAGATATCTAATCTTTGATTTATTAGCAGTTGACCCTTTTGAGTTGCTGCCTGATTTGGAGGTAAAGTATAACCTGAAAAAAAACCTGCTGAATGTCCTGTTAAACGAGTTGTAGACACCATTTTTATCCAATTGTCCACGAAATTCGAAGTATCTAAATTATTTTTTAAGCATACTATCTCAGACTCAGTATCTCTATGATAAAACATTGATAAATCAATATCTGCTTTAGATTCCTTAAAATGAATTTGATTTAATCTTTCTTCTATTTGTTGAATAGTAGGTATATTCAAACGAGATTCAGTTAAGATGTGACTTAAGGGATTAATATCATTACTAATAATATTTCTATTAAGAAGTGCAGCTTCGATTAGAGTAGTACCTCTTCCTGCAAAGGGATCATAAACTACATCACCTTTTTTCGTAAGTAAATCAATAAAGAATTTTGGTAATTGTGGTTTGTAACAAGCACGGTAAGAAATTTCATGAAGATTATTTGCTTGTCTTTGTTTGGCTGTCCAGAATTCATTAAAAAAACGTTTATAGCTTTTTGAACTTATTTTAACACTATCTATTTCTGTTTTTTGATTAAATATATTGAAATTCAAAAGTGTATCTTTTGTTTTTTCGATTGAGGAAACTGGCATTGTATCAAGTTGCCTCGGGGTGGAATTGAGGGAAAATGAAATAGACTCTCTCCGACAGCCGAGGCACACTGAATGCTATCTGCGTACTTATAATGATTGTGTTTTTTACAATTCGTCTTGAGATAACCACCAAGGAGGGACCTCAAACCAACGATTATCTGACTCTGGCCGGTTTATCAAAGGTAAAGATAAAGGCTGTTCATCACTTAATAAGGAAATCCCTGCCGATGCGCAAGTAGAAGGAAGATAATCTTCACCTGATTCAGTGATTTCTAATTGGATAGTATGTCCTGCAGGAATTATAACGTCCATTGGATTAAACTGCATCTTCATCGTATAAGAAGCAAATGGAGTTACTGTCTTAGCTTCATGGCCTCCATCTCGATATCGGAGATCCATGGTAGCATGCCCTAATCTCAACCCAGTTGTTCCATCTATCATTGTGACAAATAATTGCCCCCCATTGCATGAATTCGCTCTTACTTTTGCATGAAAAGTAGGAAGTCCTGAAATATGATAATCATATTCAATAGGTTCACTTATCAGAGTAAGTGATGATAAAGAGGAAACTGTTCCTAATTCACCCCAAGACGAAACATCCTGTGTGGACCATTCTAAATCAGATGAAGGCCATGTTTCTTCGACGTGCCATTCACCATCATTCCTTTGAATCTGAATTTGTGATTCCGGTTCAGAGCCTATTCCTTTAAGATAATAATTAAACCAATTATACAACTCAATAGACCAATCCATTCGAGTTACCTTAGGAAATGCCTCAGCACCATAACCACTCTGCAATCCTTCATGAACATCGGGCTGATCAGGATAATTATGACCCCACTGGCCCATTATTCCTTTAACATTTAGACCGGCGTCACGAAGCATTTGGTAAGTTGGAAATGCATGATAAGGATCGACATTCCAATCCTGCATCCCCCAAACAATGTAAACACTTCCATTATAATTGTCTATAACGTCTTGTAAATGATAACGTTCTTCCCAATAATCATTCCACTGATCACCGCCATATTCTGCTGCAGCATAAGTTGTCCATGGACTGGCTGGACCTATGGCATCATCACTACACATCCTCATATCATCTGTTGTAGGGCCTGCTGTAGCGCCTTCATACAAAACATCGTAAAGCATAGCTCTAGATTCACTAGAACCATTCCTGTAAAACATATCTCTAACTCCTATCGAACCTGAAATAGGAACTATTGTCTTCAGATGTGGAGAAGGATTCTGAGCAGCTTCCCAATTGGTAGTTCCGGCATAGGATTTACCCATTAATCCTACATTTCCATTAGACCAAGGTTGTTCTCCCAACCAATCTACTGCAGCTTGAATACCTATTTGCTCACCAAGTCCTTTGACATCTTGACAATGTGTTGATTTTCCAGAACCAAAAGTAGAAATTTGTGCTAGTGCATATCCATGAGGGACAAATTCTTCTAAAACCCATTGGCCAATACCTAAATCTGGAATTGTATTTGGATTAGATCCTGCAAATTCATAATAAGGGTGAATTGTAGCAATTACTGGAACTAAAGTTCCTTCTGGAACATTGGGCATCCATAAAGATACATGCATTAGTGGATCTTCAGGATAACCAGCATCTCTTTCTTCAAGAGGAAGCTCAACTTCTACAAAATGTTCAGCAGGGCCAGTCCAATTGTATATGCCCTTTTCAGGTAAAGTTGAACGCCAAGAAGAAAAATTTAAATCCATTAAATAACGTTTCTCTAAAGGAACTTCCCACCATTCGTAATTTGAAATATCATTCTCATCTTCTAAAGTGGGATTAAGACAACCCGAGACTAAAAAAATCGTTCCTAAAATTATTGCCTGAATCTTGTGCACAAACAGGCAAAGCCTATCCTAAATTATATTTGTCTCTGCTTAGAATATATATGATATTTGATAGTATTTACAGACTTTTTAACGTTTCAAAGAAAAAGAAATGCTAACGCAATTATTGCATATGTTATCAAAAGCATAGAACCTTCTAACCAATTTGATTCACCATCCTGGATAATGAAATTTGTAATTATTACTGCCAGAAAAGTAACTAAAGTTTCAAAAGTCCCAAATTGTAAAGTCATTGGAACGCCAAGCATCCATCCAAACAAGACCATTATTGGAGATACAAAAAGAGCTATCTGAATACTTGAGCCTATAGCAATACCTACCGATAAATCCATCTTATTTTTGCCTGCAACCGTAACTGCAGTAAAATGTTCTGCAGCATTACCAAATAATGGAACCAGAATAACACCTATGAATAATGTTGGAAGATGATACTCTTCTGCTGCATATGATATTGAACCTACCAAAATCTCGGCCATCCATGCTACAAAAATTGTTGAGCCTAATAATAACTTGATAGCCTCATTATATGACATTTCAGCAATTTCATCGTGATGCCCTTCTGCTGCATATAGATCTGTATGTGTTTTCAATTGAAATAATAGTTGTAAAAAATAAACAAATAAAAGTAAAAATGCGGTATAATGTGATAATTGAATTACAGAATTACCTTCGGTACTGCTACTATATACTTCAGGTATAATCATACCAACCAATGCTAACAATAATAATGAACCATTAACTTGTGAAGCTTTAACTGAAAAATTTTGTGAAGGATAATTAATACCTCCCCAAACAAATGCAAGTCCAAGAACCAAAAGAAGATTGCCAAGAATCGAACCTATTAAAGAAGCCTGAACAACTTCAATCATTGTACTTGTTATATCTGGATTATTATATGCAGCATATATTGCAAGACCTGCAATAATCATCTCTACAGCATTACCAAATGTTGCATTAAGTAAACCACCAATCGACTGACTTGTACGTAATGCTATTTCTTCAGTTGCTTTACCCATTAAATAAGCCAAAGGCATAATTGCTAACATTGAAGTAATGAAGGCTAAACCATGATTGTGAGATAGTTCAAAATAGACTGCTAAAGGTACAAAAATTAGCATCAGGTTCAATTTAGAATATCTAGGATCTATAACTTCTAATATTTTCATAAATTTTTCTTTATCGCTCAAATTAACACCTACTTTTCCTCATAATTTTTTTAAACTAATACGTGGATTCTCTGATTTATCAAGAAAATTAGAAATTTTCTCCTTTTGCTCTTCAGACCAATTATCTGATTTAAGCATGGACTTTACCTTCCAAACAGACATTTCCTGCACATCATCCCATAATTCTAATTCTTTAAGACTTGATTCTAATTCATAACGTTTCAAATCTTTCTTACTAGGTATTTTTACTGATTCACTTGTGTTAAAACTTGCCTTGTAATCTTTACCAAATACAACTGTATGGCCCGACTCCTTAGAATAATTAAATAACTGAGATTCTAACGTTTCCATCATTGCGTCCATATCTGAAGATAAATTCTTCTTCTTTTCTTTTAATTCAATTAATTTATCAACTGTTTCAGCCGCTTGTAATGCTGTAATAGTAGTGGTGCTCAAAGTTGGCGCATCATTTTGAGAGGCATATTGATGTGAATATTCCGGACATTGGGCTTTGAATTCACACCAATTACACAACATACTTGTTTTTGTTGGGAAATCTTTACGCTCTGTAGCGGCTTCAACCTCTTTAATTAAAGAGACTGTAGAAGAAATCATACTATCTAATTGTTTCTGATCACGACTGGAACAAACCTCCTCATCAAATCTCACATAATGCCAAATTAAATCTATTTTTTTTACTTCAGGATATCTTTGGTGAACTGCTAAAGCGTAAAGTCCTAATTGTCTATCTTTATCGGCTTTGCTCTGGGGTGGAACTCTATTTGATGTCTTATAATCATGAACTGCAAAGTGACCATCTCCGATCTTATCTAATCTATCAATATACCCTTGCATCTTCTTGTTTTCAGGTAATTCAATCATCATCCTTTCTTCTAGACCAATAGTTATAGATTGGTCAAATGGATGATATCTATCATAATACATCTCTAAACAAGTTTGACCAGTTTCTTTGAAATTATCTGCAGTTAAATCTTTCTTTACTACTCTTATTGTATCTGTCCAATTTTCATTCCAAAGTTTATCATATTTTTCCAATAAAGTTTCTTTCGAAACTACATTAGAATCTTGTGCTAGTTTGTATAACCATTCTAAAGAATCATGAACCATACTACCCATAAATGATTCGATTGAATTACCTAAAAGGGGTTTTACTTTATTGACATAACGTAATTTATACTGAAAAGGGCAATTTTCATAAGTTCCTAAACGGCTATGGGAGTAGAGGGGCATTGATAATTGGGATATACAGAATGATACTTAAAAATATAGAGCCCAAAGAAATATTAAAAGCAAAGTAATAGGAACTTATGACTCTAACAACCCTTGAAGATTATGTCAAGAGAGAAATTTTCAAAAGTGACAAAGAACTGTTTGATTTTTGTCCAGCATGTGATGAAACCGGAAATACCATTCAAGCCCTGATGAAAGGTTTATTTCAAGAAGCAAAACAATTACAAAAAGAAAGAGATGATATCCTTAGAATAAATCGTTCTATTGCTAAAAGTGTGAGTCAATTAAAAGAAGTTGTAAATAACATTGGAAGTCTTGTATAATACCCCTAACAATAAATCTTGAAACTGCGTATTTATTTATACTCTATTCTTAAGATGGTGAAATATGGTTTTAGAAAAAATTGCTGGAAATGTAAACAATAATCCTAAAGCAACAATTGGTGTTGTACTTTTTATCACCTTTTTGATGATAGCGCAACTAGCATTAAATCCTCAGGACGGGACCATAAGTCAATCTAGTTTTCTACCTGATAATGAGGTTATTAGTGCCCTAAATGATATTGGAGACAAGTTCTCAACTGAATATCCTGTTGATACTTTAATCTATAGTAATGATGAAGACATACTAACATCTGCTGCATTTGTTGAAATTTTAGAAATAGAAATTGCATTTACTGAAAATAGTTTAATTGTAAACAATTCTATGAACCCTCAAAATCCAAGTAATGACATAGTATCTCTGCCAAACTATTTGGCTCCTTTTGTTGAAGGTGATGCTTCAGATTTATCTGCATTAAAAAATATTTATTCTAACAAGACTGATCGTGAGATTAAAGATGCATTTAATGCAGCAACACAGAACCCATTACTAGCTGGAGCTGTAATCAATATTTTAGGAGAATATGATGGGAATGAAACTGCAAAAGCCACTAAGATTACTGCAAATTTTGATAACAGCAATAGAGAGGGTGAAACAACTGGTGATGCTTTTGATCGAATGGTAAGTGTTGAATTGGAAATGAATGATGTTGTAAATAAAATGAAATTTCAAGATATCGAACCTCATGCATTAGGTCAAGCAGTGCTCGATAATGAAATAAATGATGCATCTAATGAAAGTACCAGCCAACTCTTAGGACTTGTAGTTGTTCTTGTGATTGGTGTGTTATTTGCTACTTTCCGTTCTCGTTTGGATGTTACTCTAACGATGGTCGCCTTGCTATTAGCTATAATTTGGTCTAATGGTTTCGCAAGCTTTTTAGATTTTGAACCTAGTTTCTTTGCTATAATTGTTCCAATTTTACTAGTTGGTCTTGGTGTTGATTATGGAATACATCTCATAATGAGATATCGTGAAGATTTGATTGAAGATTGGGATATCAAGAAAGCTAGTTCTTCCTCAATAATGTACGTTGGTTCTGCATTACTTTTAGCTACTACTACTACAATGGTTGGCTTCTTATCTAATGTTACTTCAGATATTACACCAATAAGAGAGTTTGGAATTCAAGTTGCTCTAGGTGTTTTATCCGCTTTTGTAATATTTGTTACCTTTATTCCTGCTTGCAGAGTCTTGGTAGATACATGGTACCAAAATAAAGGCACTAAACCTCTTTCTGAAAAGAATATTGAATTGATGAAAGAAAAGAAAGGGGATAATATTGATACGAATTCCTCGTTAAATTATTTTATGGATATTGGCGCTAAAGTTTCCTTGAAAAGTCCGGAAAAAGTTTTAGCTGTAGTCACAGTTATAACTTTACTTGCTGGAGTTACTGCAACTGGGATATCTACTGAATTTGACTTTAATGACTTCTTACCAGATGAAGTAGAAATAACTCAACACTTCCATTATTTACAAGATGAATTCAGTACGTCCAATGAATTCTCATTTATTTACATTAGCGGTAGCGTAGCAACCTTTGACGTATTCAACGAAATGAATAATACTCAATATGAACTTGCTAAGGGAGATAAATGGGTTAATACCGATCAATCTGCTATGTTTTCCCCAATTAATGGAATGCGTGATTTAGCAAATGATAATTCAGAAATAAATCCATTCGACTTCTATAATAGCACATTTGAAGAATTGTTTAACTCAAAAGATGAAAATGGAGATTTAGTTCCAGACACTGATGAGGATGTCAGAGAATTATTAGATTGGATTATGATTGGGGAAGGTAAAACTATTCCAAATATGGTTTCAAATTTTATCTATTATGATGAAGAAGAAGATGACTATACTGTAGCTTATATTTTAGTTAATACTAAATCTAAAAATGCATACTTTGAAGAAGTTGTTAATGAGCTAGTGAAAGATACCATATCTCTTGAAAATCTTGAAAAAGAAGGGAAAGTTGATTCTGTAGTTGTGACAGGTCCGCCAGCTATTTTTGATGTAGTAATAAAAACAATTAATGAAACAATGATTGGATCTATCGCATACACAATATTACTTTCGTTTATTATTCTTACAGCTGTATTCTGGTATACAGATGGCCAGCCCTTACTTGGAATCATATCTATGCTTCCAGTTCTACTAGTCTTAGTGTGGATTTTGGGAACAATGGTTACAATTGGATACACACTAAATGTTATGACTATCTTAATCGGTGCGTTGACCGTCGGATTAGGTGTAACATATGCCATCCATATTTCGCATAGATTTATTGAAGAAATGGAACATCATCATTCACTGGACAAGGCTATCAATAATACAGTCAAGAATACAGGTTCAGCTCTCTTTGGTGCTGCAATGACAACTGTTTTAGGATTTGGAGTTTTGTTCTTTGCAATTTTACCTCCAATGAAACAATTTGGAACTATGACTGCTTTGACTATTTTGTATTCCTTCCTGTCGAGTGTTTGGGTTTTGCCAAGTATGCTAGTTATTTGGGCCAGACAAACTGGACTTTCTGGGAACGGTAGTGAGAATGAAAACAAAGTGCCGGAACCAAAAGAAAAATATGACAATACGGATGTTTCAAAGATGATTACAACATCCGATAGTGAAGGTGATGATGTGTCCGAGGATAATTCAAAAGAAGTAACTGAGAAAGATGAATCTGTTGGCAGTGAAGAAACCGAAGACAATATTGAAGAAAACAAGGATGAAAAAAGCGATAACACCAGTCCTAAGACCGATGAAGATTAAATTATAATTTAGCTATTAACTCTTTTACAAGAAATTCACAAGAGGCTAATTCAGACTCCTTCGTTGATCTTAACACTATTGTAGCGCCATAAACTCCATCTCTTGAGAATGGATAACTACCTACAGAAACATTTGGGTATTTTTCTTGTATGTTTGTCAAATCTTCAGCAAAAAAACTCTCACCAATCATTATTTCTAAAGATTTGGAATGGACAATATCGCCTTTCTCAAGATAGTCATACATTCCCTCCAACATTCCTTGCATTATTTTTGGAATTCCAGCCATGACAAAAACATTGTCTATTTTGTAACCTGGAGCTTTAGTTGCAGGACTATAGATTAATTCACCGCCTTCTGGAATATGAAGCATCTTTAGTAACGGTTCAGTTAATTCTTTACCCGCTAAGAATTCTTTCATTGTTTCTAGGGCATCGTCATCAATTCGTGTTTCAACTCCAAATGCTTTAGCAATACTATCGGTAGTGATATCATCGTGTGTGGGGCCTATTCCACCGGTAGTAAATACATAATCATATTTTTTCCTTAAATCATTTACTGCTTCAATAATTGCATTTTCATGATCAAGAACAATTCGAACTTCAGATAAATTAATTCCTAATTTACCTAACCATTTGGAAAGATATACCAGATTCCTATCTTCTGTCCTACCTGAAAGAATTTCATCACCAATTATTACTAAAGAAGCTTTGATCACAACTTTTCCAAAGCCTTAATCCGATCTTCCATAGGTGGATGTGTAGAAAACATACTAATGAAAAAATTCCCACCTCTTAATGGATTAACAATACACATTGCTGCATTACTAGGTGAACCACAATCTAACGGTTTCCTATGATTTTCCCACTCCAATTTTTTTAGTGCACTAATCAAGGCCCATGGCTTATTTGTTAACTTAGCTGCAGTTGCATCTGCATGAAATTCTCTAGAACGAGATACGGCCATTTGAAGCAAGAAAGCAGCTAAAGGTGCTGTTAATACTACCAAAAGCATCAGTGCGGGATGGACATTGCGATTTCTTCCTCCAAACATGCTATTCCACCAAAGCATTCTAGCTGCAAATGAAATGAAGCCTGCAATTGTAGCAGCTACACACATTACTAAAGTATCTCTATTCTTGACGTGTGCCATTTCATGAGCCATAACACCTTCTAATTCGCTATCATCAAGTACTGACATTATTCCAGTGGTTGCTGCGACAACTGCATTTTTTGGATTTCGGCCCGTTGCAAAAGCATTGGGTGTAGATGAATTGACAATTGCTATTCGAGGGACAGGAAGACCATTCAAATCAGCTATTTTTTTAACTATACTATAAAGTCTAGGATTATCCTGTCTTTCTATTATCTTAGCGCCGTAAGCTCGCAATACTATTGAATCACTATAGAAATAGGAAAAAAGATTGATAATAATGGCAAATATAGAAAATATAATGATACCATTAGAAGAACCTGCTGCAACAAAACCTACAATCATCATTAACAGAGTCAGCATAAAATATAAACCAAATAAACGAAGGATTGCCATACTATTCGATTTTAAGCCTATAATTAAAACTTGTTTAACTTAATTCAGTCAACATAATGTTCATAAGTTTGCCTTTCAAGAATACGAATTGCTTCTTGTTCAATTTCAGGATCATATCTAAAAACGGGATTAGGACTCTTTCCTTGTGGCCTACGTTTAGAGTCTAAAGTTCCTTCGGAATAAGCTCTAACGGCCTCGACCATTAGTGTCGATGCAACTACTAATGTCTTATAACAAATATCATGGTAAGTATCGCCTCTTCTAACTGGAATCTCTCGTTTTCCGGCCAATTCACCTGCATCTATTTCAGTGGTACAAAAATGGCAACTACTTCCAATTTTAATATCCTCATGAACACTCCATGCTGGTGATGCTGAACCTCTGCATTCAGGAAGAAGGCCGGGGTGAGAATTCAAAACACCGCCACGTGCTTCTCCATATTCTAAAATATTACCGCGAATTATTCGAGTACCTCCAAATACGATCAATTCTGGATTAGCAGCTTCTATATGTTCCATACAATGTTCATCGTTATGTATTGGAACTTCAACTACTGAAATATTATGCTTTTTAGCCTGAAATTCTATAGTTGGACCTACTGAATGAGTACCTATCCTAAATTCAAATTTTTCCCTTTCAACTTTGCCTCCATCTGAAGATTCTTCAATTATTAAAGATGGTTTGAAACCAGAATCTAAAAGCTGCGACAGCATCTCTCTACCCCAAGGATGCTCTTTGATTGCTAAGAAAATAAAATTCATTTTTTTGCAACTACCTTAAACTCGACTGAAATAGGCGTAGGCAAGGATGCCACTTCTACAGTAGTTCTTGTCGCCTCATATCCCTCAAGATATTCAGAATATATTGAATTGAATTTTTTGAAATCATTTTTCATATCTGTCAAAAATACCATGATGTCAACTACGTTTGACATATTGAGATTTGCTGCTTCTAATATGGCAATTACATTAGCAAAAGTTGCATGTGTTTGAGCTTCAATCCCATCAGGAATCTTATCTGTAACTGGATGTCTGGGCCCTACACCTGAAAGAAAAACTAAGTCACCTGCTTCTTTAGCATGAACATAAGCTCCAACCGGCTTAGCAGCTTTATCAGTATTAATGGCCATCTCTTTCCTCTAAAGGACCCATACCTGGTTGTTCATAAAAGTCTAAAACTTCACGATCTCCTTTGTAAAATTCAGGATCATCTTCATCATATTCTAAATCTCCGGCTGTATCTTCTGCAGGAGTTAAAGTCACTACGGCCGAGCCAGTACCCCAAACAGGTTCATATGCTAAAACATTACCATCATACAAATTGTTTTGACCCATTATAGAGGCCATAATCCAAAATGGCTTGAAACTAACTACTTTAGGTACTCTGGCCTCATTATGGAATTGTCTTGAAAGTTGTGAAACATCTTCTAGTCTGCCTTTCTCCAAATATTCTAAGAATTTCAAGTTCCATTCATGATCTTTAAGTGAATGTATCTTATCATCCTTAGGGTCTATTTCAACTGTGTGTAACCTATTAGATAAAGCTGAAACAACTACTACGGCTGCTTTCTTACCACTCTCATCTATTGCATCTCTAATCGATTTACCAAGAACTATACTCTCTGCCCTATTTGCATACATATTACTAGAGACTATTACTGCCGGAATTCTATTATCGGGATTTAATAATTTAAGAGCAACTATTGAACCTGTATCTATAGGAAATCCATAGTATGAAACGGTGCGGGAATGTAGGCCTCTTTCTTTTGATTTGTCAACTATCAATTCTGCAAACTCAGGATCCATTTTAAATTTGTAATCAATGCTTCCTAAATCATGGAATTCTTCATCTACAAAAGTCCATTCTGGTTCAGGATATGCTTGAACTTGGTGACCTAGTATAGATGGCCAAAATGTACTATATATTACTAAAATTTCAGCATCCGTCTCTTCAATCTCTAAACGTGCTTTATCATATGCTTCCCTGACTTTCTGCCAACCCTTATTTTTTTCAGGGCATAGAAGTGGATGTGGTAATCCTGGCACTAATATTCCCTTACGTACGTTATCGTCTCTCATATCTTAGCCTTTCTAGGATCCCAACCAACTATTGCATTACCAGTACCTATAACAGTCCCATATGCATGAACTGTTGCCTTATAGTTCGGGAAATTTAGTGCACTCATTAACCAAGTTAAACAACCAGCTTCAGTCTCGGCAACTGTTTGTTCGGTAAAATCAGGCATTAGATCAATCATTTCTTTAGTTTTTCCATCTTTCATCAAATTTATCATCTTCATATCCCAAAGATATTGATTATGATTAGTAACATGCTCCTTACTCATGTCTTCTGGGACTTCAGGCTCCACTGTAAAATGACGATGCGAAAGTGAATTACTAGATAATAATAAAGCTTTTTTGCCAGAAGCTTCGACGGCTTTCCTTGTCGCTTCACCAAGTTTGATCATATTAGCTTGCATAACTTCTGAATTGAAATAAAACTTAGATCTATTAGATGAAATACAAACTATTGGTTTATTCCACTCTGGATTGACTAAGTGGCAACTGGTTATTGTTCCATAATCTATCCTAAAATCTGGATTCTCCATCATTTTAACAAGTAATCCTGAATCTGCAGCATTATCATGAATGGCTTTAGACAATTCGACATCTACTTTCAAATCATAATTATATCTAAATAAGTTTGGGAAAATAGGATCTACAGATAGTGATTTGAAATTATCTACACCTAAAAAGTGCGTTCCGATAAAAGTAGCCCAATGAGGTGTATGTACTATTATGACATCATAGTCCCTATCTGAAAGACTCTCTCGAAGACGCTCATAGCCCCATCTTAATTCTTCCCAGCCACCCTCTGATGTTGCTTCATTTTGTGGTGGATTATCAGCATAAACTAGATGTGGCGGATGTGGTGCCAGAGCACCCATCACTATTTCTCCTTTAGGCATGAATGTATGACTATTACACCCCAATATAATGATTAGGCATCAATCTTTCACACAAATATTTATGGCTTCAGAGAAGAAACCTAAACTCCAACGACCGCCTTCTCTGCCAACTCCACTGTTCTTAATTCCTCCAAAAGGAACTCGTAAATCACGGTGTAACCAAGTATTTACCCATACCATGCCCGTTTCAATTTTTTCTGCAACTCTCTTTCCTCTTTCGGAGTCTCCAGTCCAAACTGAACCAGCTAATCCATAATCAGTACAATTTGCCATTTCTATAGCTTCTTCATCTGATTCAAAAGGATGAATTGTAACTACAGGTCCGAATATTTCTTCTGTAGCTGTTCGACTCAAATGACTTAAGCCTGAAACGATTGTTGGTTCTAAAAAAGCTCCTTTGTCATAAGGTGAATCTAAATCAGGACTCTTACCTCCGCACAATATTTCACCACCTTCTCTCTGAGCCAAATGAATATAAGATTCAACTTTATCTCGATGAGCAAAAGAAACTAAAGCACCCAATTCTGAATCATCAGAAGAAGGATCTCCTATTTTCATATTTTTAACATAATTAACAAATTTAGGAACAAAGTCACCCCATATTTTTTTAGATACAAAAATACGGCTGCCGCATAAACAAACTTGGCCTTGGTTCAAAAAACCAGCTCTAGCTACACCTGGAATTGTAGCCTCAATATCGGCATCATCAAGAACAATTGTTGCATTTTTTCCACCCAATTCCAAACTCAATTTTTTGAACATAGGTGCTGCTGTTTCAGCTACTTTTTTTCCAGTAGCAGTCCCTCCTGTAAATGAAATCAAATTTATCTTTGGGTGTTCTACAATGGCTTGACCAACATCTGAACCTAAGCCATGTACTATGTTCACTACACCCTTTGGTAAACCTACATCATGAATGACCTCTGCCAAAAGATTTGCAGTTAGAGGAGTTAACTCTGATGGTTTTGCTATTACTGTATTGCCCATTACTATAGCTGGTGCAATTTTCCAAGAAAGAAGATAAAGTGGTAAGTTCCAAGGAGTAATTAATCCTGCAATTCCAACTGGCTTCAAAATTACATGATTTGTAGCATCATCCATTTCAAAATTTTCTTGTTGGAAATCTTTAGCAAATTCTCCGAAAAAACGAAAATTGGCCACTGAACGAGATGCATCTACAGCTCTTGCTAAAGATATTGGCTTACCTGTATCTAAAGATTCCAAGGACGCAATTTCTTCTGAACGAATTTCAAGAGCATCCGCAATCTTACTTAACCAAAATGCCCTTTCACCTATTGATAAGGCAGACCAAGATTCACGCGCACTATCTGCCGCTTGGACGGCTAAATCAACATCGTTATGATTAGAATTAGGAATAAAGGCTATTTTCTCTCCATTAGCTGGATTTATATCCTCTAAATTTTTGTCTAAGGCAATAAATTTTCCATTTATAAAATTATGAATCTTAATCATTCGGGACTCTTATAATCCTCTGGATTAAAATACCAACGATCGTTATCGGGATCCCACTCATCCCAAGTAGGAATGTCTTTTAATTTTTCAAGATATTTTGGAGGAACAACGCCAGGTACCAGAAATGCTTTCTGCCTTCGAAGTGGATAGGGATTTCTAAGTTCCATTCCTAGAACTCCTAAAATTCCTCTTGCAATATACCATGTAGCCTGTGGATTCCATCCATGAGCAATTTTTACAACTACTCCTAAACCTTCAGGATAATCATCATGGATTATAGATAAACCAAGAAGACCATCTGCGCCTTCTTTAGCAATAACATTACCTTTACATGTTTTAATTATTGTAGTATCTAATCTATTGAAACCACCTACTAAATCTGGATTTTTAGTCATAGCTTCCCAAATCCAATTATCTTCTTTTTCTTTAGCTAATCCAGCATAACATGCAGCTAATTCATTAACTGTATTTGATAAAGTAGGAAATCCATCTCCATCGCGAGCTATTCTTTTAGGATTCCAATTCTTCCCAAGGAAATGTCTTATCTCTTCTAAAAATGCAAAGAAAAAAGGGTGGCTAGGAAGTGTATATCCTGCCCGATTCCAACCTTTACGACGACAGCCCAAAAGAATAGCTGCATGTTGTCCTGAAGAATTAGAATACCAACGTCTTGCTCTACGAACTTGTCTTCCAAATTGTACTAAGGGCAAATCAAGCGGTGTTTGCATTAATCCCCAATCAGATTGAGGAAGTAATGATTGAGCGGCTTTAACATGCTCTGAAGTTCCATTATGACTAGCTATTGAAATAGCCTTCTGATCCCAAGTAAGATTGGATAATTCTTCTGCGAATACTTTAAGCATTAATGGCTTCATCATTGAACGGCCATAGCAAAGAACATTCCCACCAAAACTGTGTATGTTCTTGCCTCCACTGTACCAAGCTACTGCACCATGAATTGTGGTTTCACTAACACCATTCCTTCGATAATCTACCAAAGGCTCCCATTCTACATCTCGACCGGTTGGAACATCACTGTCAGTTTCTCCTAAAGGACTACTTGGATACAATTGACTAACATCTGTTGGATGACTCATTTTATCAATTCTCTAACACGAGGAACAACCTTGTTCATGAAAGCTTCCATATTTCTTATCACTCGAGGACTATCATGATTGAAAAAATCAAACCAAGTCATAATGCAATCATTAGGATCAAAACGTTCAGCTATCTGCTGAGATACGTCCTCAACATTGCCTACTACTGAATTCTCAGCAGCCCTAGATACTTTTGCAGGGTCTATTGTACCTTCTAAAGCACCCCAATATGAATTAAGTGCTTTATCAGCCTCTAATTTAGCCTGAGAATTACGCTCAGAATCTGAAATATTTGGTTCATCATTTAAGAAAACCATTATTGTTCTTGGCATGTAATTTCTTTTCCAAGAACCTCCACCTGAATTATAATCAATTTTCATTCTTTCGTGAGTTTTCTCTATTAACTCAGGAGGTGTAATTGATAAATTAAAAACTTTAACAGGGAGAATCTCATTCACCTCTTTCTGTAATTTAGGATCATGAGAACCTATAATTAAATCTAAAAGTTCACGATTCCAAGCTTGTGGTATATTTTTAACATCTTCAAAAATATAACGATTTGGTATTGTAATGCTATCTGGAACTTTTGATATGGAATCTCTTTCCAATACTGCATTCTGAACCTTAGCCCAATCCTCATCGCTACGGAAATTAGATCGTGTAAGTACTGTTTTTCTTATTATATCACTATTAACTATTTCACCATTCAATAATCTCAAAAATATTTCACATGCTTCTCCAAATATTTGACCACGTAAAGCAGGCCAAGCAGCTTCCTCAACGATATCCCTTGGAACTATTCCATATGGACGTGCCATAAACTCAAATCTACCTGCTGAAAAGCCAATACGTAATTTTCTTTTTTCATCCTTCTTAAGACCATGTAAAGCTAAGAAAGCTCCAACGCGTTCTGCTATGCCTACTGGACCTCCATGTGTAAGAAGACTCATAACTGCTGAACCTACATGAATGTTTTTAGTCCTAGAAAACATTAAATGAGCAAGCTGGAAAAAATCGGTACATAGTCCTACTTCACCTTCCCAATGTGGAACTACTGGTTGCTTATTCATTTTTTGTACTTCGGTAGATAGGTGTGCTTGAGCTACCCAAGCCGTACCAAAACCCAATTTGTCTGCAACTTCTAGCTGATTAAAGAAATTTGAAAACATTGTGTTTTCATCTGGCGTATAACTATCTACTGGAGTCTGAGCTATTGATAAAAAAATGTCAAAATCCATTATATTGAACCGGTCCTTCCACCATCTACTGGAAGACTAACGCCTCTGACAAAACTTGCTGCAGGTGACGCCAAAAATGCAACTACTTGACCTAATTCAGAGGGATCTGCCAAACGTCCTTCGGGAACTGTACCCAACCAAGCCTTTTCTACTTCATTTGGACTTATGCCCTTTTGTTTGGATAAGGTTTGTTTTAATTCTTCTAAACGCTCAGTGTCAGTAAACCCTGGAAGAACATTATTTATTGTTATAGAAGGTGGTAATTCTTTTGAAAAAGTCTTAGACCAAGAGGCCATCGCTCCCCTTATCGTATTACTAACGCCAAGGCCTACAATCGGCTCTTTAACTGATGTGGAAATTATATTTATTATTCTTCCATAATTAGCTTTTTTCATGCCAGGTAAAACAAGTTGTACAAGTGTTTGTGAAGCTAAAACATGTCTCAAAAAAGCTTTTTCGAAGTCACGAGGTTTTGCGTTAATAAGAGGGCCTGATGGCGGACCACCTGAGTTATTAATTAATATTTCAAAATGACCATTATTTTCTATTTCTTTGTTTACCGAAACTGTAAGTGAATCTAAATCTTCAAGATCACAAGAAATTGTATTATTACCAGAAGCACTACGAGACAAAATAACGACGTCTGCACCACAATCTCTAATGGCCTTTGCTGCTGCTTCTCCAATTCCGCTCGTACCCCCACAAACTAATGCTCTTTTACCATCTAAATTAATCATTTATTCTCCTTTAAATTCATAAAAATCTGGATTATTAAGAGTTGGTAATGCTTCTTTTTTAATCAAAACACTACGAACTGACCAAAGATCAATGAAAACACGATATTTGGTAGTCATATCGAGATAATCAACACCTGATGAACCGCCCGTACCTACTCTTCTACCAATCATGCGTTCGACCATGCGGGCATGTGAACTGCGCCAAAGAATCATAGATTCTTCTAACTCAATAAGTGTAGAAATCAACTTACGAGGCCAAGCTAACAATGGAAGTTCACGATAAGATTCTATGAATACTAATCCGGCTCTTCTTCGACGTAATGAAGATTTTTCTTCAAAAAAATCAATCGCATCTTGAGTTGTATCAGGATACAAGCTTTTATGGGCTTTCAAATATTCTTTAATGAAATTATTAACCTGACTCTCATCATCTACAGAATTTGGAGTAGATCCTTGAATAGGAGTTCGCTCAAGCCAATCACAAGTAACTTCATACAAAGATTTTTCAAGAGATTTTTCATCTTTTCCAACAGGTTTACCATCAATCCATTTTTTACCCATAAGTGATTCCATTTCTCTCATTTGAAACGATTCAAAACCAGAGGCAGTACCTAATTCATCTCTAAAATTTAGGAAATCTTGTGGTTCAAGAGTTTCCATGACTCTCCACTGCTGGGACATCAATTTGAATGTTTCAATTACTCTATTCATATGATGTACTGCTTGAGGGAGTTTTGTTTCTTCGACATAAGTTGAAGATAAAATATCTATTGTACTCTTTAGTTCATTAATTATTAATTTGAACCATAATTCAAAGTTCTGATGTACCAAAATAAAATGCAACTCATCATTACTAATTTTCCTTTTGTCATCCTTAACTCCTGTTTGTAATTTAAGCAACTCTTCCAATCTAAGATACTCTGAGTATGTTGGTGACATTATTGCCTAATAAGGATTGTATATTATATCGACTGCGTTTAGGGGATTATGTTAGTCTGGGCACATGGGCTATGGGGAAGTCCAAACGGGAGTAAGATTACAGCCATTCGGAAAAGTGGAATTAAGGTGATAGCGCCTGATTTTAATGAAATGGAACTTATAGATAGAGTAGAACTTATAGAAGAAACAATAGAAGCAGGTGGTTTTGTGCTTGCGGGATCTAGCTGGGGTGGACTTGCATGTGCACTCGCTGCCCAAAGAAAACCTGACAAAGTCAAAGGATTATTGTTACTTGCTCCAGCCTTGCATTTTCCTGAACCTCCAAATGACAACCCGAAAAATTTAAGAGCACCTGATGATATGCCAGTAGTAATAATACATTCAATTACAGATGATATTGTACCAATTAGCGCTAGTAAAGATTACTTAAAAAGATCTAAAGATAATGTTAAACTTATTGAAGTAGAAGATAGCCATGTTTTAGAAAATTCAATTGAACTTATTATTTCTGAAGCAAAAAAACTACTCAACTACTGAAATCTTTTACTTTTTCTACTAAATCCATTCTTCTTAGACGCCAAATTCCATATGGTGTAATAGCTAATGATATTATTATGACTGTAGCAATCAAGAAAAGAACGATATTTAGACTAGGTACAACTGTGATATAGAAAGTCCAAGAAGAAAATTCACCTGCTATGTAGACAGTACCAAAGTAAGCAAAAATAGCACCAAATATTCCACCCACCAAACCAATTACAAAATTTTCGCCAATTATCATAGAACCTAATCTAGTCGTAGAAGCTCCAAGAACTCTCAAGGTTGATAACTCTAAATCTCTCTCTGCAAGATTCATTACTAACGTATTAAACAAGACCGCAACTGCAACTAGAATTCCAAGAAATATAAACACTCCTAAGAATTGAGATTGTTGTTCTAGAAGTTTGTTAATTCCTGAAAGCAAATTCTGTTTCTCTGTCAATCCTTGAGATACGTCTGCTAAATCTCCATCTATAGAACCACCATTTTCCAACTTGAGATAAACTGATGTTGGCTCTATTCCTATATCTTCCTCTAAAAATGTGCGATGGAAATAGATTGTTCGGGAAATCTCACCACGTGTTGTACCCACAAGTTCAACATCAATCATCATAGTTCCAAGTTTTAGGGTATGCTTTCCATTCAATTTCCAGTCAAGTAAAGTTGCAGTTCCCTCATCTGCTAAAACTTGAACTGTTTCAGTTTCATTGGCAGGCAATCTTCCTTCAATAAGATTAACGAGGCGCATTGATGATCCTTCGGTAGCAAACTTTTCCAAACCTATGGCTGTAAATGGCTTCGCTTTTCCAGTATCATCCTTAATTGTTCCAAAAGGATACTCTATGACTAATTCGTATGTTGCATTATGCTCGTTTGACCAGGCTATTATACCTTCTGGGCCTCCTTCAGGGACGTCTGCCTGAACATCCCACTGCTGCCCTTCTTCTAAATTATCCACAAGAATATCTACCATTGAACCTGAAAACATCAACATTGAACCATAAATCAACATGGACAGCCCTACAGCAATGAAAGTCAAACTTAAACGAACTGGTTTACGCATGCTTGAACGAATAGTCAATCCAATCGTAGTAGGTAGTCTAGAAGTCAACT
Source organism: Methanobacteriota archaeon (assembly GCA_014240255.1). GTDB lineage: Archaea > Thermoplasmatota > Poseidoniia > MGIII > CG-Epi1 > CG-Epi1. Next base: position 73,439 of record JAAZXG010000002.1, on the reverse strand, counting down.
TCTGAAGAAACTTAGAACCCACGCGTACTTCATGTTGGCCGCCTAAAATATCCAATGGTTTCAATCTTGATGCTGTCCAAGCTGGTCTAAGACCTGACAGGAAGACAATTACCATTGCAATTGCTACTATCTCCATTACTATATTCCAGTCAATACTTTCGTTCAAGATTGGAAGACCTATTATGCTCTCATAAACATCGAGCATGGCCCTAATTCCAAACAGAACTCCTAATAGAACACCTATCGCACTACCAATCAATCCAATAACTAATGGCGCAAGCATGTAGCCTATCATAATCGAGTTTCGAGGAACTCCTAATGTCCGCATTATAGCTATTTCTCGAGATTGACTCTGTATCAATCTTTGCAGGCTAAGTATTATCGTTATTGAGGCTACAATGGCCAACATTGCCGTTACTGCTGGAAAACTCTTTTGGGCTCCTTCAAGGTCTGCTCTCAAGAATTCTACTGAAGGAGTCTCTCCTCTATCATTGACTGTTGCTGTACCCGAATCTGCATCCAATAAGACTTCCATCACATGGGCTTTGACAGGAGAAATCTCATCTCCTTCAAAATCATCAGTTGAAGGTAAATCAAAAGCTGGAGTCCCATCTAAATCAATTAGAATCTTATTTGATGATCCTGAAGTAAGATTTGCTAGTTTCTCAAGTCCTTCAGCCGTTAGATAACCTGTAACATAAGTGCCAGCTTCAGCTGGAAAAAGAGACCCTTCAGGTGCAAACCAGAAATGATTTGATTGGTAACCCAAACCAACTACTGTAAAATTCATACGACCCTCACCAACACCTAATGATACTGAACTCCCAACGGAAATACCCAAATCCTCTGCTACATGAGCATCAATTACAATTTCTGTTGGGGTTTGTGCAACTTCCCCCTCACAGCATTCATGATCTGGTATCCAAACCTTATCAACTTCACCTTCATCAATACCGTGCCAGACTGCAGTCACCAGAATCTCTTCACCTAACTTGTCTATATGGAAAAGTGTCCCGTCTACAACCAACCTAGGTTCACATTTGTCTATTAAAGGTGAATCAACAGGAAAATTCTCTTCAAATTTATCACAAAGATTCTTAGATTCCTCTTCAGACCAAGTACCGCCTGGAAGATTTACCCAAATATCTGGAAGATTTACTCCCTCTTCGTCATCTTCATAAATATTATCATAGAGAACAGATACATTAGTTGCATAACCACCCATAGAGATACCACCCAAAACACCGATAACTACCATAAAAATTACTGCAACCAAACGTATCTTTGTTCTCCAAAGGCTACGTGCTAATCTTTTAGTTAGAAGAAAAGACATTGCTCTTAGGATACTCGCTCATCTGATTTTACTTTACCACTATCAAGGCGAATTACACGTGTTGCATACTTTGCTAAGGACTCGTCATGTGTTACCATGACTGTTGTGATATTTTCTTTCTTACAAGCTTCAGTGAGGACGTTCATTACTTTAGCAGAAGTCTCAGTATCTAGATTACCAGTCAATTCATCACCCAAAAGCAATTTAGGATTTTTGGCTATGCTTCTAGCAATTGCAACACGTTGTTGTTGACCGCCACTAATTTCAGAAGGGAAACGATCTATCTCACCTTCTAATCCTACTAATCTTAGAACTTCCTTAGCTCGATTAACATCTCTCTGGCCTGAAAGTTCCTGTATTAACAAAACATTTTCCAAGACTGTCAAATCTTGTAATAAATTGAAAAATTGAAAAACATAACCTACATTTTTTCTGCGGAATGTGGTAAGATCTTCGCTATTACCCGACACTGGATTACCACCAAACAAATACTCTCCATAGGTTGGAGTGTCTAAACCTGAAATACAATTCAATAGAGTTGTTTTACCTGAACCTGAAGGCCCTAGCAAAACTATCCGCTCGCCTGATTTGATGCTTAGAGTTATTCCATCTAAAGCCTTAATAGTTTCAGAGGACATCACATAATGCCGCTGGACATTGTTCAACTGAATCATAATGTCTCAGCTATTTTCTATGTTTATTTAGCAGTTGGGGGTTAACCTTCAGAACCTGTTGACTCCTCGTCAGAGTTAGAGCCGTCATCGGAATCTTCTCTATCTTCACCGTCTTCTTCAACAGGTTCAGGTGCAACAACATCGACAACATCATCATAGTAATAATCCACGTAATTTGGCTTATTATCAGAAGGTAATTCTGCAAAACCAGTCTGTTCCATAGTAGCTACATTATGGGCTGTAATGCCCTTTTCACTAATTGCATAGATATAATCTCCTCCTTCCATGAAAATACTACGTCTTACATCTGGATTATCCCACCAGTAATTGGAATCATACAATGAAGAATGATCTACTTCATCATAAATTTTAAGATCTTTACCTGGTTCTGCTTCAATAAGCATTAATTTTGATAAGTATTCATAACCACTTGAATAATACATCTTGCCATCAATTTCACTATAATCTGAATAGTATCTATGTGTAGACATTGGAACTGCCAACAAACCATCATCTTCCCAATACTGGAATGCTTTATGCTCATAAGTTGCCTCACTGTAGGAATAAGACCAGCCATTCTCCTCGCTTGATGCTGAATTTAGCTGTAGTGAACTAGCTAATTTTGGATTTGAAAAATCACTGACATCGAATATAGAAATCTGTGTTACGCCCCAATGTAAACCGTCTTCATCTCCAGCAATACCTATTGTAAGAAGATGATTATCACCCATTGGATGAATATAAGTTGATACACCAGGAATTTCTAATTCACCTATAACTCTTGGATCTGTAGGCTCACTAAGATCTATCGTCCATAAAGGATCAATATTTCTAAAAGTAACAATGTATGCTTTATCACCCATGAAACGTGCTGACCATATTTGCTCATCTTCAGCAATTCCACCTACATGACCTATAACTTCATACTCTGTTTCCTCAACATTCAATCCTAAAACAAATACATGGCTAACCATAGGTTCAGGATCATCCATCCACCATCGACCCCACTGCCCTGTAGTAGAACAAACTCGAAGATTTCCATTGTGCTCAGATAAAGAAAATTGATCTTGTATCGTACCATTTACTCTTCCACTAGCAATATAATCGGTTTGACCAGGACTAGAAATATCAAATACATGGAGATTTGTCATTTCATTATTTTCACTCTCTTCATCACCCCAGAACCACCATGAATCCCAAGCTGATTCGGCCATTACCATTACATTTCCTGAAGCATAAACTGTAGCCCAGTTGCTTAAAATATGGTCTGCATTAAAGCTAAAGTTTTCTTCTAGTAAATCAAGTGTCATAATAGAAGTGATACCTTGACCGGCACTATCAGAGGCAGCTGCAAAATTTTGGCAATTGCCGTCCCCCGATTCTGTATACTTGTGCGTAGTTATGTTGTCTCCTGATTTTTCATGAATGCGTGGTAAAAGGTCGTCTAAAGGAGTTTGATCAATAATATTGTCATTATATTCAATTGTTTCATTCATTACTTCCATCCATATTTGTTCTCGTTTGGAACTATCCCAATCAAGGTTCCAATAAGTTTTGTAATCTGAAAAATCTAACCATGTTTCTAGCCCATAAATATCCATCCAACCGTAGGAAACCATGCGGACTGTACCTCCTGATTCGCGTGCGGTCTGATAATCTCCTTCGATGTAAAGTTCTCTAGTGACTTGAGGTGAACTTCTATTGGTCAAATCCAAAACTGTTAGTTTTGTAAAAGAGGTTGTTCTGTAGTAATAATCATACTCATAATACTCATCTTCAACATAGTCTTCACTTTCTTCGGAATCATCTGCTTGTCTATCTTCTGATTCGGATGGTACTGTATTTGAGGAAGTGGGTTTAGATTCTTTAACTTCACGTTTTATTTCCTTCTTGACTACTTCATCAAGAGGATGCTTTTCCTCATAATAACTGTAAATGTAAACGTTAGAGTAAACTACTGCTTTATCATCTACTAAAAGCATCTCATTGGGGCGCCCTTCGATAGATATATTTGATAAATATGAAACATTACCTGCTTCAGGAATTTCTAGAATGTGAACATGACCTGATGGATATACGCCCCAATCATTGTAACCATTATTTACAATGTAAATATAGGATCCATCTGTTTTCACAAAATCTGCTTCATCCACACCTAATTCTTGATTATTAGTTCCTGAATAATCAACTCCTTCTTGACCACCTGATGAACTCTTGTCTGAAGTAACTGTGTTTGTAGCTGAAACGCCATCCGAATCTGCGCTATCATCCATAGCCATCTCTGGCTCCCCAATCATAACCATGTCATCTACCATTCCCCAGCCACCATGATAGTACGAACCAGTGCCCAAATTCACACGCATCTCTTCTTTCAAATGTTCTTTTAAGTCCATTTCAAGAAATCCACATGTATCATAAGTAGAAAGCATAGGGGATGAGCGAGAACGATCTGACAATATATTTTCTAAATAAGTAGATTGAACCTCTGTTAAAGTCGGATCTGAAGGAATCGTATCTTCAGGCATATATGTAGCTAAAGAAACTGTTAGAATAACTACTGCAAAAATTGCAAAAACACCTGAAGGAATTCCACCCATTGGAGCTGGATCTAAACCAGATAAGCCTGCTATTGATTGTGGTGTATCCATTGATTTACCAAAAACTTCTATTTTTTTATCCATTACTAACATTCCCTATATTTTTTTTTATTTTCAAATCTAGAGACAAAATATTTGAAACGCCATCTAATTTCTCTAGGCAGCGCTTACAATTGACATATTTGCTATCCATTTTTTTTAGCTGCGATAACTCACCAACAGTAACGTTCCAACCACATAGTGTTTTTTCGTGCGTTCCTAGCATATGTCTTCGTCTCATAAATTTCAAAAACCTTTTTTATATATAAAAGAATGCCAAAAAAATTTGGAAGATTTTTATTGTTTTAAGTCTATCGAAAATAATTTTAATAAGGTCAAAATTGACTCTTCAATAACCTTACTTTCCTGAACTTCAGACTGTGAAAAATCTAGTCCCTTGGCTATTTTATCTACTAATTCTTGTGTTATAATCTTATCTTTCAAAAACTTATAAAGTGTTTTATCGGAAAAAGGAATTTGGGACATGTACTGTGAATTTACAATTAACATTTGTCCATTCGCTACTAATTTATCAATGTGATAATCAACTAATTGAGAAGAAATATCTGCAACATTTGCAATTTTCCTTTTGGAAGCTGGAACCCCAATTTTAATTGAAGCAAAAAGAATTTTAAAAAGAGTATCTGCATCGCTCAAGTCATGTTTTAATTTGACATTAATATCAGACATACTATTACCAAAGTAGTACCCTAATTTAAAAAGATGCCAAAGAAATTTGGAACTAATCGAAATCCAGTAAAACTTTACCTATATTCTTACGATCTTGAATGTAATTATGCGCATCTGATGCTTGAGCATATGGAAATACCTTATCAACATGAGGATGTATCTTATCTTCGTCAATCCACTTCATTAAATCTTTTCTTGCCCTGTTGAGAGTATCTAAATTTTTCCAACGTCCTAAATGTATACCAAATACGCCTCGATTACTAGTCATCATCTTTAAAGGGTCAAATTTAGGAAAAGTCAGCCAAGATTTGAAGCGATGCCAACTGCTCATTTTTTTGCCGGGAGCCATATCAGAAATACCAAAAGAACAGACACGACCGCCTGAACCTAAACATCGATATGATTTCATCAGATTTTCTCCACCTATAGGATCTAAAACTAAATCTACTCCTTTATTATCAGTCCAATCCATTATTTCTGCTAAGAAATTATTCCTATCAACTGGAAGGACGCCCTTCTCTTTAACAAAATCATGTTTTTCAGGTGAACAAGTGCCAAATATTGTTTTAGCACCCACAATTTTTGCCAATTCTATAGAAGCTAAACCTATCCCTCCAGCTACACCATGAATCAATATAGACTCATTCTTTTGCAAAGCTCCGGGATGAATTATCATCAAGTAAGAAGTAAGATAAACTGCAGGAAAAGCTGCAGCAACTTCAAAAGAAATATTATCTGGAATTTTAAAGACTCCATCTGCTTTAGAAATTATATGTGTTGAATAACCTCCATTGGACCCAGAACCTACCACCCTATCACCAATTTCATATTTATCTACATCAGGTCCTATTTCATGAATAATTCCTGAAACTTCCATCCCTGGGGTAAATGGAGGTTTAGGAGCCCCTGGATAGAGCCCCATACGAGAAAGAATGTCTGCAAAATTTATCCCAGCTTTTGATACACGAATACAAACTTCACCAGGTCCAGGTATTGGTGTTGGTAATTCTTGAATTTCTAAATTTTCAGGACTGCCATATTTTGTAACAACAACTGACTTCATTTAATCATCCTCATAATAATCCAAACCAAGGTATGTAATGAGCGTCTCACCCATTAAATGACGAAGTGTGTTTTCTAACTTAGCTTTTTGTGCAAATAAATCATGGACTGGATACAAATCTGGTTTACACATTGGTGATTTGAAATAGAAAGACAACCATTCCTGAATCCCATGCATCCCTGAGCGTTTAGCTAAGTCCAAAAAGAGAGCTAAATCAAGTACTATTGGAGCTGCCAGTATAGAATCCCTACATAGAAAATCTACTTTAATCTGCATAGGATATCCCAACCATCCTTTGATATCAATATTATCCCATCCTTCTTTGTTATCTCCTCGAGGTGGATAATAATTGATACGAACCTTATGATACAAATCTCCATATAATTCAGGATACTTTTCAGGTTCAAGTATTTGTTCAAGAACTCCTAATTTTGAAACCTCTTTGGTCTTAAAAGATTCAGGATCATCCAGAACTTCACCATCCCTATTACCTAGTATATTAGTTGAAAACCAGCCATCAATGCCTAATTTTCTGGCTTTAAAACCAGGGGCAAGAATTGTTTTCATTAATGTCTGCCCAGTTTTGAAATCTTTACCTGCAATTGGTGTTTTCTCTTTGGCTGCCAGTGAATACATGGCTGGAAAATCTACTGATAAATTTGGAGCACCATTAGCATAAGGTATTCCTTCCTTTAATGCCGCATAGGCATAAAGAATTGAAGGTGCCATCGCTATATTATCATCATCTAGTGCATTTTCAAAAGACTCAAGGGAACCATACACTGAATCGTGAGGCTCTTGATAAATCTCAGTACTACCACACCAAATCATAACGGCCCTATCTAACTTATTTTTTTCCTTAAAATCACGAATATCCTGCCTTAATGCATCTATTCTAGCCCTATGGCCCTTAACTGATTTAATGTGAGTTCCATCTAATTTCTTTACAAACTTCTTATCAAAAACTGCTTTCATTGGTTTAATAAGAGATAATTCTGGTTTAATCTGTTCCAGTAATTCTTTCTCAATAACTCCTGCATTTATGGCTGCTTCGTAACAATTATCATCGAAAATATCCCAACCTCCAAATACTAAATTATCTAATTTAGTCAAAGGTACAAAGTCTTTGATATTTACTTCACGATTTTCATTTCGTTTTCCTAACCGTAATGAACCCATTTGTGTTATTGAGCCAATTGGACTGGAAAAACCATTCCGAATTGCCAATGTTCCAGCAATAAATGTAGTACTTACGGCACCTAAACCAGGCATAAGAACACCTAGACTACCGTTGGAATCATCTATTTTTGCAGGACTATCGATAACAGGCATAAGATAATTATTGCATTAGGTGATTATATTAACAATTATAGTTATTCATAAATTACTGAAAGACAAGTCAATGAACCATCTCCAGCTCTAAATTGTGACATCTCCATATAATGTAAATTAAGACCTTTCTCAATTAATATTTGTGAGGTTTTTTCATAACCCTTAGAAACCATTACATCATTCCCAAATGAAATTACATTTGTTCCGTATGCTTCTTCACTTGGCACTAAAAGAATTTCTATTCCTTCAGGAAAATCTGTCGATTTAAACCAACCCTCGGGAACAAGAAGAACACCAGGCATAGGTGAAGTACAAACTGAGATTAAATGAAGAGATCTTTTTGGAACTTCAATAACATGTAAATCAAACCCTCGAAACTCAACAAAATCTTTCAAATTTTGAATGCCTTGTCTATTAGTACGACTACTATGACCTACCAAAAATTTATTTCCAAACTGAAATACATCACCTCCATCCATTCGCCCTCCTGAAGTCATGTATTCCAATTTTAGATCTCCCTCTAAAGCCTCTATGATAGCTCCTTTTTCACCTAGCCGAGAATCATGGCCTGCATTTGTGATCAATGCAGAATCACCAGCTACAATAGCATGATCTTCAACAAAACAACAGTCAGGATAATCGGGATGTGAATCTAATTCTCTAACTACTAATCCTAATTCTCTTAGCTTCGAAACATATGCTGAATGCTGTGCCTTTGCTTCTTCTAAATTAGTTGGCCCACTACCAAAAAAAGATGCTAAGGCTTTATCATATGAGCTTGAAACTCCACGTACTATAGCCTTCACAATAAAGGCCCCAAAATCAATGGCAGCATGACTGTTGCATCACCTTCAACAGTTATTCGTCTTGCCTTAGGTTGTACTTTACCCCAAGAAACTGCTTCTCTAACTCTAGCACCACTGAGAGAACCATCCCACTCAGGAGCTGTAGTAACTTGAACAGCATAATCTAAACCCTCCCTAAATTGATTCCACCAAATTGTATGGTGTTTGGATATTCCTCCACCAACCATCAAAGCTCCGGTACTTTCAGCTTCATGAACTATATCAGATAATTCATTTTCTTCGGCAAATAAATCTAAAGTGAAATCTCTATGATCTTGCCAAAATAACCACAATTGTGAACCGACTGCTCCATCAGTGGGACCCGGAACAAACACCTTAACATTCTTTCGAGCACAAGTTGCTAAAAAAGACTCCGAACCGTTTTTTTCTTCTGCTAAACGAAGACCTAATTCTCGCCATATCTTCCACGGAATCCAGCGGCTATCTTGTGCATATAATTCTGCTAAAATTGGCTGCATCCATTTTTCAATAGGAATACCATAAGAATCATCTGGAACTAAAACATTTCCAAGTCGATTGACACCTTCCTCTCGTAATTTTTGATCATCCATAGAAAAATCTCCATGATAATAATCTGCCAAAATTCGAGCTATATCGTGATCTAAAGTACCGCAAGTAGTAACTACTACATCAATAAGGTCATTCTCTATTAATTGTCTAAGAAGGCCTCTAGTTCCAGTTGCCATTATATCTGCAGGAAATGAAATAAATTTAGTGCAATTTTCTTTTTGCATATCCTGAAGGATAGATGATGCTGTAGCTATTTTTGTTGCTACAAAACCACCTGCTTCACTAAATTGAGAAATTAATTCAGATAATTCGGTATTCTTATTAATAGAAATATCTTTTACTGGTATTTTACGCATCCTTAATCAATCCACAGGTACCACAGACATATTTGTCTCCGTCAAGAACTAATTTACCTTCATCACACTCTGAACAAGCCATATCTTCATTGGGTGAGGGATCTATATTTCTTTCTTCATCATCCTCGTCATGTAAAGCTACAGCTACAACAGTTTCATTATCATCAACAGACATGACTTTGACACCTCTGCCTACTCTTGCAATCTGTCTTATACTTTCGATATGTGTACGAATTACTTTGCCTGAAGATGTTGTCGCCAATACTTGGTTTGCTTGACCTGGAGTGAAAGTAGCCACCACATTGCCACTCTTAGCATCAACTTTAATATTTTTAACTCCCTTAGCTCCTCTTTTCGTAAGACGGTAATTCTCAGCACTAGCTCTCTTTCCATAACCTTTTTCAGTAATAGTTAGTAAAATATCCTCTTCATGAACTAAGGTCATTCCTATAACTTCATCTTTATCTTTCAAACGCATACCTATTACTCCCTGACCATTACGGCCAACTATTCTAACTTCACCTTCTGAAAAACGATTAGCCATTCCTAATTTAGTTGCAAGCATAACCTGACTATCACCTTCTGAAATATTTACACCAATTAATTCATCATTTTCCTTAAGTGTAATAGCCCTAAAACCTTGATCACGAGCCCAAGCTCTCTGGATTCTTGATGAATATTCTTCTAAGCGTGTTTTCTTTACTATACCATTTCGGGTTGCAAATAAGAAATAATGGCCCTCTCCAGTTATATTGGCTACAGGTAACATACAAAGAACCTTTTCATCTTTGGATTGACGACCCTCATCTAACTTTTGAAGAAGTTGAACCAACGGAGTCCCCTTTGAATAACGTGAAACATCAGGTATTTGCCAAGCTTTTAAGAAATACATACTTCCTGCTGTCGTGAAGAAAAGTAAATGATCATGAGAGCCCATAGAGTATAACTCCACTGGAAAGTCACCTTCTTTGGCCTTAATGCCAATCCTACCTTTACCTCCTCTATGTTGAGCTTGATATTCATCTAAATCAACACGTTTGATATATCCCTCATGAGTTCTCATTACAACTACTTGAGAACGTGGAATCAAGTCTTCGGTAGCTAAATCACCATCAAAATCAGAAATTAATGTTCTTCTTGGATCTCCATGTTTTTCATTTAATTGGGATAAATCTTCTTTAATAATAGCTAAAATCTTAGAAGGATCTGCTAAAATTGATTTTAAGTCAGCCATTATAGTTTTTAAGTCTTCTAACTCTTTTTTCCTCTCTTCAGCGTCTTGCCTTGATAACTGATATAGGCGCATATCTGCTATTGCTTTAGATTGAATTTCACTAAGTGAAAACGTTGTTTGAAGACCTGCAATTACAGCATCCCTACCTGCTGAATCACGAATAAAGGCAATGACTTCATCCATCTGAGAAATTGCCAGTAAAAGACCTTCAACTATGTGAGCCCTTTCTTCAGCCTTTTTCAAGCGATATTCTGTTCTTTTTGTTACTATTTCTTTACGATGTTCGATATACACTTCTAGTAAATCTATCAAACCCATTCGCCTAGGTTGGCCTTTGACCAAGGCTACATTATTAATTGCAAAACTTGTTTCCAATACTGAATGTTTGTATAACTGATTTTCAACAATCATAGGAGCTGCATCCCGTTTTAATTCAAAAACAACACGCATTTCAGTTTGATCAGATTCGTCACGAATATCTCTAATGCCTTCAATTTTTTTATCACGTACCATTTTAGAAACGTCTTCTAGAAGACGGTTTTTTTGAACCATGAAAGGAATTTCAGTCACTACCAGATATTCATTCTTTTCTGTAGATTCATGCTTCACAGTACCTCGCATCTTAACGGAACCCTGTCCTTTACTATACGCATCAAAAATACCTTTACGACCCATGATAGTACCACCTGTAGGGAAATCAGGGCCAGGTAATACCTCCATTATCTCAGCCAAAGATATTGAGGGATTATCCATCAATAAATTTAGAGCTTCACACACTTCAGATAAATTATGAGGTGCCATGTTTGTAGCCATACCTACTGCAATTCCTGAAGACCCATTCACTAAGAGGCCGGGTAAAAGTCCTGGAAGAACGGTAGGCTCTTTCAACGAACCATCATAGTTATCTCTAAAAATCACTGTATCTTCATCAAGGTCTGATAAAACAGTATCTGCAATAGTTGCCAAACGAGACTCAGTGTAACGCATTGCTGCAGCTCTGTCGCCATCTATTGAACCAAAATTTCCTTGACCATCGACTAACGGATATCTCAAAGAAAAATCTTGAGCCATACGCACCATTGTGTCATAGATAGCTTGATCACCATGAGGGTGATACTTACCCATAGTATCTCCAACTATTCTTGCCGATTTCTTATATGGAGAACGTGAACCAGACCCCATCTCTTTCATAGCATAAAGTACTCTGCGATGCACTGGTTTTAGGCCGTCACGAGCATCGGGGAGTGCACGTCCCACAATAACAGACATTGCATAATCCAAATAGGATTTACGCATCTCTTTTTCTAAGCTTATCTTCAAAATTGTGTCATTATTTTCAGTTGTCAATATTTAGCCTCAAATCAGTAGTTAATGTCATGAATAAACCCCCTTAAAAGGGACTCCCCTGACACACTTGTGGCACCCCCCTTAAATATTATAATTATAAACTCTAAAAAAAATGAAGAGTTTAATGACAAACACCGACGATTAATTGCAAAAATAGCACCTATTTGTATAGCCTATAATTTCCACTTAACATTAGTTAATTTTCAGATAAATAGTAGTCCATTAAATTTTGCTAAAGAAATAGCCCCAGCAACTAGCATCGGGAGTGGCGGAGAAAAATTAATAACATTAGCTGAAAAAGGTAGACTTCAAATCTCAGTTTTACCAATTTCAAATAATTTTGGCAAAAAAATTATTTTGACTTCAAAACCAGACCAAAAAAAAAGCATAGATATTAACCAAATTGCTAAAATATCTACAGAAAAAAAAATTGCACTAATTTTTGGAACGGATGATAAAAGAAATAAAAATATTAATAGATTATTGGATAATTCAGAATATCACTGTGATGTAAGTAATAAAAACATCAAATTGGAATTAGATACTGAAATCGGTGCAATTACAACCATCATCCATAAGATTAGAACAACTTAAGTGCTTCTTCGATACGTCCTAACTCTATACCTGTACTTTGCTGACCACAAACTGCACCATTAGAAGAAGATACAACTCCAGCACCAACTAAAGGCATACCAAAATTGACCGTCCCTTCCATAACGGAAATATCTAATGTTTTTTCCATAATGCCTCTTTCTTCATCTGAAATGTCGGGATGGCAAAGGCCTCCTCTATTATTTATGCATCCAATCATGCCTAAGGTATCCATTTGATTTAAGGAAAGTGCTTTGATTTGGACCCCCAAAACTTCCTCAGCTGCTTTTATCGACCTCGGACTCAAGTTTTCATTACAAAAGCCTCCACTATCATTGACTAAAAAATTATTTCCATTTGCATTAGATCTGTCTGAAAGTATTCCAAATTTTAAATTATAATTATCTGAAAGTGATTCAAACTTTTCCACTTCGAGCGAAGTTACTAAATTAGAAACTAGAATACCATGATTATTCATAACCAATAAAGTTCCTAAGACACTACTACCACCTATTGTTATTACCTCAATTTTAGTGTCTAAAGCTTCAGAAATAGCCTGCATATCATTTTCAGGTATCCCTGGAGGGATTAATGTTAAAGAGTCATTAGTAGCACAAAAAACCCCTGAATAAGGACTATTGAAAAGATTCTTTTGAATTAATGCCATAATGCCTATTCGGCAAGATGTACAATTACACTGCCATCTTCGAATTTTAAAGCTCGAACTCTAACTTTTGAAGGTGGTTTTTCGATTCCCCTAGACCAGATATATTGATTTACTGGAGGATCGATAAATAATTGCTTATCTTCACCACTTCCACTACGAGCATCTGAAGATTTTCGCAAAACTTCGCCATCTCTTTCAGGTTTCATATGTCTTGTAACAAAATCTTCAACAATACGCATAGCTACTGGAGCTCTTCGAGTACGAGGGACTTTGTGTAATTTACGTAAAGGTATAGTGTACAATCTCTCCTGCATTAATTCGTCATCTGCCATATTTTATCACCTATGTAATTTACCACGACGCCAGAAATGACGTTTTGGATGATTAGTAAATCTACGATTAGTTCTTTGAATAACCCAAGCTGGAACTCTGCGATTACGCTTGACTAATTTATTCAAACGCAATTTCTTACCGTAAACTTTCCTACTTGACATTAATATTTACTGAGTGAACTCATCTCCTTTTGCAAATTCTTCTTAACTGCAAATGCAGTATTATCTAATATTGATTGTCCTTTAGGCGTTAAACCACGACCGCCTTGTTTTGATTTTACTATGAAACCTGCAATTTCAAGCTGTTGCATAATTGATCTAAGAATCTTACGACTTCCGCCAAGACTTCTATTTGGCTTTGAACCTCTATCACGAGAGCCAGAATAATGTTTTGCTAAGCGTTCAGTTCCAATTGGGCCATTTACTCCTATCTTCCTCAATACTGAAGCTGTGCGGTAATACCACCAATCTGGTTGAGTAGGTGATTTTTCTTTATGAACTGCCGTTTTTACAAAATGAGACCAATCAGGAGGAGAAATAGCGTCATCGCTCTTCAATGTGTTGGCAAGTGCGCCAACTAAATGTTCACCAGGTACGTCGTATTGTGTTGTCACGTGGATAAATCCTCTACGGGGATGACGCGCCACACGGACTATATTATAAACTTAAGCCTAATTGAAATATTAATGGAAAGAATTAAAAAATATCTTGAAAAACACAATACTATGACACTGGCTACCGTCGGTAAAAAAGGTATTTCTGCTGCTGCTGTATTTTATGCTGAAACAAAAAAATGTGACTATTTAGTCTTTGTTAGTAGTCCAAAGTCGGAACATATGGCAAATTCGCTTGTTGAAAAAAGATGTGCTGTTACAATACAAAATGACGGACTGGATTGGGAAATTATCAAAGGATTACAACTAAAAGGATACGTAGAATTAGCTAATGAAAATGATTGGAAGATTTATTTTGATAAGTTCCCATATATTAAAGACAATAAAACTCTTTCAAAATCTTTAGAAAAAGTGAAATTATACAAATTCATTTTTTCTTGGGCTAGACTCATCGATAATTCAAAAGGTTTTGGAAATCGTTTTGAAATTGATTTTTGAATTAATCTGCAAAAAGTCTATTATTATGAAAATACCAAACCAAATATACAAAAATAATTATCAATATCCCAATTATAACAAAGCCTAACGTATTGCCTATAATTGGAAAAACGAACAAAACAAAAAGACCTACAAAAAAAGTCCATAAAAGTAAATACAAAAGATATACATGTGGAGCTAATTCCGGATCTCTGGCTGCATCTAATGTGAATAAAAGTTTCCAATTCATAAACTACTTAAAAGAATATACTAATTATCTTTTGGGGTACGTATCGAATCTACAAAACCTTGATCAATTAACCCTCGACCAACCAATGCTGTGTAATTGGCCAATAATATTACCACAATTCCAGAAACTATAACTATTAAATGAGAGAAAAATCCAACATTTCGAATATCACTTACAAAAGAAGTGCCTTCGGATGCGAGGAAAAAATTACTTGCCCCATAAGCTGCTGTAAAAGAAATCGCATACAAAATAACATTATGGCGATTCATAAGATTCATTTTCTCATTGCTCACTTTGCTTTTTCTTTTCTCTGAACGAAGAGTCTGGGCTGAAAGAGAATATATGACTAGCATAATTGTGAAAATCATAAATATTAAATCGAAGACAAAGCTAGGTTGACTTTCCCGAGAATAAAGCATAACTCCTAAATGATATGCTAAGAAACTCCAATAACCTATTGCAAAATAACCTGAAAAAACGGAAATCATAGGATCTGACCAATTCTTAGAATTCATTCTATTTAAGAAATAAAATGTTAAAGAACCTAGAACCGTCAACATAGCAAACCAAAAAATCTTGAATGTCAAACTAAAAGATATACCTTGAGATTCCAAAATTAAAAATATACCAAAACCAATTACTGCCCAAAAAAGTGGAGAAACGGCATTCATATATTTTCCAAAGCTAGAACGGTTTTTGCTATTCACTTTAACCATCTTTTTAAGAGCAAATTCCTTGAATGGTACACGCATCCACCAAGCTTGTGCAAACTGCCATAATATGAATATAATTACTAAGGCTAATGATAAAAAATCACGGAGGCTCTCCCCATAGTTTGTAAATTCAAAGGTGTAGTATATTATTAATGATATCAATAAAGACAAACTAATGGGAATTAAAAGAATATTTCGATAACTTCCAACGGAATAACTCTTTACAGAATCAAAACGCATTAAGAAAGCTGTAATCAAATAACCCCATGAGAAACCAAAACCCATAATTAAAATCAAATCTATAAAGAATTGATTTGAATTACGGCTAAAAAAACCCAAAAAAATTAAAAAAATTGATAAAGAAATAGCATGTGGTGCCGTTTTTCTGGAAAATATAATCTTTAGAATATCCATATTTGTAATTACTTTATGATTATTAGGTACTGCATTTTCAGAACCGGATTTTTCATTCGCAGATTCAACTTCTTTTTCCATTATACCGAGACCCTCTTGAGCTGAATTTTTTTTCAGGTAAATAAAAGCATGTTATTCTTGAAATCTCTAAAGCATATGCCATTTTTACTAGCTTACCACCATGTAAGTTAATTGCTTTTATCCTTGTCATTTTACCTTCAATACGAACTGTATCACCTACTCTAAACTCTTCTTGAGATTCAAATTCTTGTTTGACTGAAATCGTAGATTCACCATCATGTATTGCAAATCTAACTCGAGCATGTGTTGCCCTTTTAGCCCATATAATAGGATTATCCTGTGAATATGCTGCAGGTGGACGTTTACCATCTAATTCAAGACCTGTAACCAAAATTAAACCATCAGGATGTGGTCGAGTTTCACCTACACTAATCACAATACCCCTATCTACACTTATGGATCCATTTACCGTTTTTTCATCATTTGAAATACGTAATCTTAACTCTAAGGGAGGTTCTTCTTTAATCTCAGTTGGGCCAGTAAAATTACATTCTAAACATGTAACAACTCCTTGGAAACTAAAGCCTTTTTTAGAAGATGTACGACTTTTTAGAACTTTATGTGGACATTCTTCGCCACACATTTCACAGAATATCCAGATTTCTTCCATTAGTGTTTAAAATGCCTCATTCCTGTAAATACCATAGCCATCCCATTTTCATTTGCGGCATCTATAACTTCTTGATCACGTAAAGAACCACCCGGTTGAATAACTGCAGTTACTCCTGCTTTTGCAGCTTCATCAAGTCCATCTCTAAATGGGAAAAAAGCATCAGATGACATAACCGTACCTTGTGCATTAGGGATTGATTTAAAGGTTGCAATTTTAACTGAATCTATACGAGACATCTGACCTGCACCAATACCAACCGTACATTTTTGCCGTGTAAAAACTATCGCATTACTCTTAACATGCTTAACTATTCTCCAACCGAATTGTAAACCATCTAATTCTTCTTTGGTAGGGTGCCTCTCAGTTACAACTTTGCAATCTGAAATATCTATAGTGGCTTCATCAGATTCCTGCATAAGCCAACCCTGATCTAGTGAACGCAAGCTAAAACTTCTTTCATAATTATCAAGTGGGCCAGTTTCTAATACTCTTAAATTTTCTTTTTGAGATAAAACTTCACGAGCTTCTGAATTAAACGAGGGAGCTATGACGCCTTCTTTGAAAGAAGATATAATCTTTTTTGATAATTCGCCATTAACTTCTCTGTTGAGAGCTATAATCCCTCCAAAAGAACTCATAGGATCTGTATTTATTGCAGAGTTATAAGCTTCAACTAAATTATCGGCACTGGCTGCACCGCAAGGATTGTTATGTTTAACAACAACAATTGTTGGTTCTTCAAATTCAGTAACCATTGCCAAAGCCGCATCAAAATCAAGAAGATTGTTATAACTTAACTGCTTTCCTTGTATTTGCTCGGCATTTGAAACTGAAGGCGTTGTACTCAATAAATCTGAATAGAAAATCGCAGATTGATGTGGATTTTCTCCATAACGTAATGGAGGACTTCCCAATCCAGTAACATGTAAAGAAGAAGGGAGTCCTTCTTCTCCAAATCTAGAACCTAATTCAAACTGTATAGTGGAGTCATACTCAGCAGTATGACGAAATGCTTTCAATGCTAAATCTTGTCTTTGCAATAAATTTAAACCACCTAATTTAATTTCATCAGCAATCCAATCATAATCATCCGCATCAGTAACAACTGCTACTCTAGAATGATTTTTAGCTGCAGCCCTCAATAAACTTGGTCCACCTATATCGATCTGTTCAATAATTGAAGCTAAGTCTAAATTTTTAGAAATGGCCTCTCTAAATGGATATAAATTACAAATTACCATATCAAAAATCCCAATATTATGTTCTTCAACTTCTTTGCTATCTTCATCTCTAGCAAGAATGCCTCCAAAGATTAGAGGATGAAGTGTTTTTACACGCCCGCTCATCATTTCTGGAAAATTTGTAACTGTATCTACTGAAACTACATTTATTCCTTGATCAGAAATAACCTGTGAAGTCCCACCAGTTGATACTATCTCAACACCCATTTTGTTTAATTTTTTTGCTAAATCTATAATTTTAGTTTTATCACTAACACTGATTAAAACACGAGATACTTGTCTTCTCTCTATATTATCTGGACTACTTGTCATTCGATATCAGAGTAATTATGTACTGTCAGGGAGTTTCTTAAGAAAATCTCCAGGAAGTTCTTTAACAAGATAAACCGTAGTTCCTGCCTTCATTATTGCACAATCTGCTCCTTCGGCAGCCCTTACATCAACTAACAACACTATCGGCTTTCCAATTATATGGCGACCAGCTTCCAAAGCATTTAATCTAGTACTTGAAAGATGAACCATATTCCTATCTCCAGGATATAAACCATGTTCAAGATATTCGGTTGAATCGTCTTTCGAACAAGCAAAGTAAAGATGTTCTGGATTTTTATCAGTTGGCAAATCTAATTCTAAATCTAAAGTATGAGCATAAGTTGCCCTTAGTCTACCATTTTTCAATTGATATCTGCCTTTAGGATCGGTTTCAACAACAGCTTGCAAATGTTTAGTTTCAAGATAATGAAAATGACGTCGTTGTGACTTGACTGCATCAATAAATTCTGAAGCTTCAATCCAGCCTTGCTGATCCATCTCAAGATCAAACCTATCTGGAAAATGGCGCAATACACCTGCCATTACTCTTCCAAACTGATCTAAATGTCTTGGGGACATTACTAAAACTCCTTCTTCTCCACTTAATGGGCATTTTTCACCCCTGAAAAAGCCATGTCCATACTTAACTTCCTCTTTCAAAGGAACTGTTGGATTTCTACGCATGTATGTCCATTAGAACGGGTCTGTATAATATTAGTTCTGATACTCACTATTTCCGTTGAAAAGTTGTCTGAACTGAACTTGTATTTGAAGAATCAATAATATTAGAGCCAGCTAATTCTTCACTGGTTGGTACATCTATTTCTATCCGACCTGCTGAAAAAAGGTCATGCATCTTCTGCTCTTTATCTCGACTACTCCAAAAAGCAGCCTCATCTCTACTTCCTTTAGTAACAAAAATAAACACCTCTCCTGGTCTATTGCGTCCAGTTCGGCCCCGTCTTTGAATCATACGTATAGCTGATGAAACTGGTTCGAAGAATACAACGACATCTGTAGAAGGTATATCTAAACCTTCTTCACCAACTGAGGTTGCAACTAGAATATTAAATTCATCATTCCTAAACTTATCTAATATTTCCTTCTGTTGTTTCTGCGTCATACCCTTATCCCCTACACGAGAACCTTGGCCAACAAAACGAACCGGTTTAGCACCCTGTATCTTTTCTAAGTGTTCAACAATTAATGTTGCTGTATGTCTTATTTCTGCAAATATAATAAAACGAGATGAACCAGAATGTATCTGGACTTCAATTAATTCAAGTAAACGTTCTAATTTTGGATGATCCGTGGGATTAGATTTAGCAATTTTCTGAGCAATCTTCCAATCTGAATTCGATGAGAGCCACTTATTAGCTCGACTAGCTTTTTTCTTATCTTTAGCATCTTTCTCTATTCGCGAAGTATAATCTAAGAATTGAAGCATACCTTGTGTTTCAACCGTCAAAATAGCATGTGCCACTTTCATGGCCATTGCTTGGGTTGTCATCATGGTAAATGTTTGAGGAGGGGTATTTGGTTTAGTTTTAATATAAGTCATTTGTAATTTTCTTCCGGCCTCTATTAACATAGTAGTTGATACTTTTCGGGGTCTCTCTATGATGCCTTGTTTGTACAATTTTCCACAAAGATAATCTTGTAATTTTCTTAATTGATTGGCAATATCCTTAACACTGAGTGGCATCTCTATTCGGATCCATCTTGTTTTGATTGGCTGAATATAAGATATCACATCAGGATCGGTATCATCTCTATTTTCCACTGCTGAAAGACCTAAATCACGACATAAACGAATAATCTCTGGCTTGGAACTACCTGGTGAAGCAGTCATACCTATTGCTAAATGATTATTAGAAACTGATGAATAATGACGGCCGATTGAAACGTAGGCATAATTCCCAACGGCTCTGTGCGCCTCATCAAAGATTACTAGGGAAAAATTCGTTAAGTTCACACGTCCATTTTCTATATCTTTTGAAACAACCTGAGGTGTTGAAACTATAATTTTGGAAGAATTCCACAAGGGTTCACGGAGTTTGGGTGCGATAGCTCCAGTAAAAAGATTAATATCTACATCCAAAAATTTATTTAGAAAATCGGCATGCTGTTGAGCAAGAGGTTTTGTGGGAGCCATCAAAAGAATTGGACCTTCCTCTAAACGCTCTAAAATTACTCTTAAAGCTATAACTGTTTTACCCATACCAGTTGGTAGAATTACAAGTGTGGATTGCTCAAGACAGGCTTGTGAAATATTTGCCTGATATTGTCTGTCTTCTAAGGGGCCATCTTTCAATAATTTGTGATTAAAAACCTTCATTATTGGAGTTAAGCTTTTTTGGAAGCTTTCTTCGGTGCTTTTTTCCGTAGTGTTTCTATCAATTTACTTGCAGTCCCTTGACGACCTCCAGACAATTCGCCATAGTTAGCAACATTTACTAAATTACAAGCTCCTGCTTCCTCAAGATCTGCTTTCTTAGCTAAATTTTTAATAAAATTAATTTGTTTAGGACTTGGTGGCTTAGGCACTGAATCTGTTTTATCTCTTAAAGCTCCAATCAATTGACTTGCAGTACCTGATTTGCCTCCTGATAATTCTTCAAATTTAGAAACACCAACTAATTTACAAGCGGATTTTTCATCAAGTTCTAAGGATTCTGCCAAACTCTGAGCATAGGACAACTGTTTAACAGATGCTGGAAGTGGAATATCCTCTGTAGCATTTTTGAGAGTGTCAATAACTTCACCTATTCTTTCACCATTCATCTTTACTGGATCTTCATTATCTAATATTTTTTCTAATTCTGAATCTGATACTAGGGCAGCTAATCTATGATAGTAATCTAACTGACGTTTAGTAGGTGTTTCTTTCTTTTTCTCTACTGCTTTATCATGAAGCTCCTTAAATGAAGTAACAAAACCATCCCATACTATTGCGCCATTTTGCTTTCCTGTTTCTATCTGGTCCAATTCAGATTCCATTGTTGAAGTGAATGAAGGTGAAAATAAACTAATTTTTTCTTCTTCGGAGTTATAGAAAGGTATTACTTCATCGCAGAGCAAAATACCCTGGTCTGTTGGTTTTAGTCTTCCTTTGTTATCACTACAATATTTACGATCTAAGAGTTTCTTTATTGTTGCTGCATAAGTTGAAGGTCTTCCTATTCCTTCCGATTTCATTAAAGCTACCAAACCATGCTGAGTATATCTTGCAGGAGGTTTAGTTTTATCCTCAATTAGTTTAGGATTTTCATCACCTGCATCTAATTTAATGGCTTTTCCCTCTAATATTTCAGGTTTAGGGGGTGAAATAGAAGGCGTTTTCTGTATTGCCTCAAAAGCAGATTCCCAACCGGGAGTGACTCTCCACTTTGTATCACCATCTAAAGGTCTTTCAAAAGTTTCAAGATTCGCTATTAATTTCATACTTGTCCACTCAGAATCTATCATTTGACTCGCAATAAATCTGGACCAAATAAGACGATAAAGACGCACTTGAGATTCATCTAAACCTCCTGGTAAATCAATAATGGGATCAGTTGGACGTATTGCTTCATGGGCGTCTTGAATACCTGATTTCGGTTTCCCACCGCCAACTCCCTTGCCTAATAATTCTTCACCCCATTTCGATATTATTTTCTCGTGTGCCTTCTCGCGGGAAGATGCACTCGTTCTTGTTGAATCTGTTCTCATATAGGTTATATGTCCAGCTTCATACAAACCTTGGGCAACTCTCATTGTATTGCTTGGCCTCCAACTATACTTACTACCTGCGGCTTGAAGTAAAGTATCTGTTGTAAAAGGCGGTTTCGGACGGCGCTTGTAAGTATTGAGAGATACCTTCGAAATTATTATCTGTTTCTCAAAATTTAGACTATCAAATACTTTTTGTGCTAAATCAGTACTATTTGTTCTGTGTGTATCACTTTTTCCTTTCTCATCTTTCCAAACTAATGGATCGTCCCTATCATGGAAACGTACTCGGAAGTCTATTCCTGAAGCTATAGCTTGAACTGCCCAGTAAGGTGTTGCCACAAATTTTTGAATATCTTTTTCCTTGTTGACTATAAACGCCAAAGCCGGTGTTTGAACACGACCCATTGAACTAAGGCTCCAAGACCTAGCGAATCGTGAAGCTCGATAACCTATCAAACGATCCATAAATCTTCTGACTTTGGCTGCATCGACAAGGTTCATATCTACTGAACCTGCTTCATCTAAAGCGTCTCTAATCGCAGTCTTAGTAATTTCATTAAAAGTTATTCTTTTGATTTCTTTAAACTCAGAAAATAATTCACTAAGTCTCCAAGCTATGAATTCACCTTCTCTGTCAGGATCAGTAGCTATTAGTACTCTTTTAACTTTCTTACTACGAGCATCTGAAAGGATTTTTTTGATATTTTTTTCAGCTCTTTCAGTCCAGCCCCAAGGAGGATCAGGTAATGCTGACTCTGTATGCTTCCACAATGCTTTACTTCCATCTTTACCTTTATTTGGTAAATCTTGAACATGACCATTTGAAGCCCTAACTAGTATATTTTTACCCAAATATTTCTGGATTGTTTTGGCTTTTGCACCGGACTCGACTACTACTAAATCCATTATAGGACCGCCAGAAAGGGTGAATAAATATCTTTTTCTGATACGAAAAAGTAACGGGGCCCTAAGGGCCCCGAGATTATATGGAAAAATACTAAATGAATTATTTAAGTTTTAGAATGACATCTCAAACATTAAAAATAGAAATGTTATAAGGTTCAATATGGTACTAGAAAAATTGAAATCTGAAAATGTTAGAATTGCGTTAGTTGGTGCATCAAACGATAAAGAGAAATTCGGAAATAAAATATATCTAGATTTGAAACTAAAGGGATATGATGTAATACCAATTAATCCTAAAGAAAGATTTATCGAAGGCGATGAAACTTACTCATCATTAAATAAAATGAAAAAATTACCAGACATTGTAAATTTCGTTGTGCCACCTAGTATTGCTATAATAGTCGCTAAAGAAGCCGTAAAATTAGGAATTAAGTATCTATGGTTTCAGCCAGGTTCCGAAAGTAACGAATTAGAAAGTTGGCTAAAAAGTTCAAACGAAATAAAATACCTAATAAATTCTTGTATAATGGTAAAAGCCCTATAATCTAAGAAATTAAATTTTTAATTTCATTTAAGGCTTCTAAAATTTTATCTGGTGAACAAGCACCTTGTGCATACGATTCTTTACCTCCGCCACTACCTCCAACTAAAGATAGTGCAGATTTAAGAATTTTACCACAATTATGATTAACTGAATTAGATTTTGCAAGAATAACCATGCCTCTATCTTTTTGAAAACATCCCACTGCCACTAAGGAATCCTCCTTGGAAGTAATTTGACGAACAAAATTTTGAACCTCTCCCATATCAGTTTCACCCATATCATGTGAATAAAACATTATATCTCCTATTTTTTCACCTTCAATATCAGATGATTTTAATGTTGCTAATTCTTTTTCAAGAGACGAAACTCGATTTCTAAGCTCTTTCCATTCTTTAACAAACTTTTGAGCAGCTAAAGGGGCTTGATCAACAGGTACTCCTAACTCTTCTGCCGTCTCTTCTAACAGTGCTCTTTCCTTCTGAGATGCCTTGATTGCATCTGGGCCTGCCGAAAATTCTATTCTTTCCACACCATCCTGTATCCGCTCGGTCCTCAAAACCTTGACGGCGACTACATGGGAAGTGGAAGAAACATGGGTACCTGCACAAGCTTGAGCATCAATTTCAGGTATTTCAACAACTCGCACTTTACGGTATTTAGGAGCTCCACCTTGATACAATGTATCTCCATATTTGCTATCAGCCTCTTCTCTACTATAAAAATTAGTATTTATTTGATAATCTTCAATAATTAGCTCATTAACATGCGATTCTATCTTTTCAATTACTTCTAATGATATTCTTTTATGATGTGTAATATCTAATCTTGCTCTATCGGGATATTTGGAAGCTCCAGCTTGCCATACATGTGTTCCAAGAATTTTTCTAGCGGCAGCACCAATAAGATGAGTTGCAGTATGATGTCGACTCAAACCAGATCTGTGAGAATCATCAACAACTCCAGTTACTATAGTTCCAACGGGAGGCAATGGACCTTCTAAATTATGAACGACTACATCACCTATTTTTTGGGCATCAACCATTTTGCTTTTCTTATTATCCCATTCTATAATTCCTATGTCACTTAATTGACCTCCGCCTTCTGGATAAAAAAGAGTATTTTCTAAACAAATTTGTTTGGAAGATGAATATAAAACTTTAGAACTAAATGCGCGTTTATCCATATCTTGATAGAAATCTAAATTAGTAGGTTCAATTTCTATAAAATCTAAATTCTTTTCTTTTTCCTTTGAGTCACCTTGATGCCTATCGGCTACCATTGCGAAAAAACCATCTGGAACTGTTATTGAATGTCCTTGATTTTCAGCAAATTCGCTTACAACTGATGGAGGTAAGCCTTGTGAATCGTAAAGCTCTAATAATTTTTGTTGATTGATACCACCTGAATCTAAAGCCCTCTTAACTGCACGACGGCCTCGTTCTAATGTTTTATTAAAACGTACCATTTCTAAATCAATCATATCTAATATATGGGATTTATTGGTCTTGAGTTCAGGATACGTTTTAGAAAAATGGTCTATGTGGTGAGACACTAAATCTGGTAAAAATTCTGAAACACCTAAATCTCTCATCAATAATACAGTTCTACGAAGAACCATGCGTGCCAAATAACCTGCTTTAACATTACTAGGGACTATTCCATCACCAAACATAAAAACTAGAGATCTACAGTGATCTACTATTGCAAATACTTTTTCTAATGGCTCAATTGTAGAAGTAAACTCAGAAAGTGACAATTTGTGACCTAACATTTGTAATCTATCAAGGACCATTTGTCTTAATTCAGTTAAATCCGAACCATAGTCTATAGATAATACGCCACACAGTTTAGCATTTTCAGTAATAAGTGAACTAGCATTTTCCAATGTTTTTTCAAGTTTAGCTCTTTGCGTCAAATAAGATACGGCTTCAGGGAAAACGGCTTCATAAATTGTAGGCGTTCCTTGGGATGCCCAAACTAGTCTTTCAAGACCATATCCTGTATCAACTATAGACCTAGGCATTCTTCTAAATTTAATTCCTTTAAGTTCTATATCACCCTCCGGATCTTCTTCAAGGTCCATAAATACGAGGGTTGCTAATTCAAGACCTCCTGCTAAAACTTCCAGAGCCTCCCCCCCATTTCCTCCTCCGACCCATGGATTTTCCTTATACGTTATTTTAGAGCCTTCAAGACCAAGACTAGTATACAATTCATGACAAAGCTCGACAGTCCGATCTTGCCAATATATTTTCTCTTGTTCACTATTAAATGCATGATGTGCCATCATTTCAAATGTAGTCAAATGACGGCCACTTCTGCCTACTGATTCCAAATCATTAAGGCGTATACATGGCTGAGAAATAGTTAATGGATTTGCAGGGGGTTTTGAAGAACCACTAGTAACATGTGGTTGGAAAACTGCAATTGAGGCAATAGATAGGTAAATATCATTACGCCAACGGGCGACAACTGAAGCTCTGTTTACTCTTGTATGACTCTTTTTCTCAAAAAAATCTAGAAAGGCCTCACGAGCTTCATTTAAATTCATTGGTTTAGAAAAAAGGGGTTTACCAATGAAGGAATACTCTACACATGGTGCATCACCGCAAAGCTCAATCTCTACTGTTGACCAAAAGAAACTGTTGCACTTTGAACATTTCTGTCTAGTGAAACCTGAATCATGAAAGAAGCTTAGTGAAAGACCGTCACCCACAAGATGACATAGAGTGGGAACTTAAAAACTGCCGAAGGCATAAGCATTAATGTTGGTTTGATAAATGAGGGATATATATGACATCGAATGAAGCTCAAAAGCCATATGTTTCAGCAACTAAAATCCTACCTGAAATAACCACGCAAGGAATAATTCTAGCTATTATTTTAGGAATGTTATTAACTGCTGCAAATGTTTACTTGGGCCTTTATGTTGGTATGACTGTTAGTGCCTCAATACCTGCAGCCGTAATTTCAATGGCTGTTCTAAGAAGTCTTGTTAAAGCAAACATATCCAAAGGAACTAATATTTTAGAAAATAATTGGGTTCAAACTGCTGTTTCTTCAGGAGAATCTTTAGCAGCAGGTGTGATTTTTACATTACCTGCACTTTTAGTAATGAATCAGACCAGTAATGGAGAAGTCGGCTGGGCTGAATTCCCTTATCTTGAAACTGTAGTTATAGCCTTAGTTGGAGGTACAATTGGAGTGCTCTTTTCAATTAGTTTAAGAAGAATTTTTATAGTTAAAGAAGAATTGCCATACCCTGAAGGCGTGGCTTGTGCTGAAGTTTTAGTTGCTGGAGAAAAAGGTGGATCTCAAGTAATGCCTATTTTTGTTGGTATGGCTTTTGGAGCTCTATACAAATTATTTTCTTCATTAATGGTAACAGTAGATAATTCTGTTAAACAAGTTAGTATTGGACTTTGGGAACATGGTTGGCAAAGCTTTTACACTATAGGAGGTAAACTCAATGAATCTGCTGCTTATGCTAAGTCTAAAACTACTTTTTACTTAGGTGCTGAATTATCACCTGCCTTACTTGGTGTTGGATATATTGTAGGGCCTGCAATTGCAAGTTTTGTATTTTTTGGAGGGCTTCTAGGAGCTATTGTGATAATGCCAATTGCTAGCGCATTACTCAATCCTACTGATGCATTCATAGAACAAATTACTACAGCTGCAATGAATGGTGACGTCATTAATTATGGTGATTATGCAAATCATATCAATGGCCGGAGAAGAATGGTTGGTGTTGGGACTATGCTAGTCGGTGGGCTATACACTTTAGTTATTATGCGTGAATCTTTAATGAAAGGTATTACTGAAATGATTGAGGCTACTAAAGCTACTGTATCTACAAAAGAAGGAGTACTAAGAACTGATGAGGATCTACCGGCTAGATCCATAGCGATAGCTAGTGCTGCAATGGCAATTCCTATGTTTTTTATGGTATGGATTATTTCTGGATTATTATTACCAGCCATATTATCGCTAATTATTATTTTTACAGCTGGATTTCTATTTGCAGCTGTAGCAGGATATATGGCTGGAATCGTTGGTAGTAGCAATAATCCACTTTCAGGAGTTACAATAATTGTAGTAATCTTGACTGCTACGACCTTTGCATTACTAAACAGCCTAGTTTATGGTGGAGAACACACTCAAGAATTACAAGTTGCAGTTATTGGAGTCGCTGCATTTGTGGCTTGTGCAGGGGCAATATCTGGAGATAATTTACAAGATCTAAAAACAGGTTACATTTTAGGTGCTACTCCTTGGAGACAGCAAATTGGACAAATTGTTGGCGTGGCCGCAGGTGCATTGGTCATTCCTCTTGTTTTAAATTTACTATCTGATCAAATTATAAATGGTGATTTGGAAGCGCCACAAGCATTCCTAATGGCCAGTATAACTAATGGCATACTTGGTGGAGGAATGGATTGGTCTATGGTATTTATGGGATCTGGAATTGCATTTTGTCTTATAGCACTTCGACATCCTGAACATTATATCAATATTCTTATCTGTGCTTATTCCTTATTTTTAATTGGTGGATTTTTAGAAGAAGCTATCGCTGCATTTTTATTTTCAGGAAGTTTATTAATTGCTGCTACACAAGGATGGATAAAAGAAAAAGGCGGTCTAAATATTTCTATAATGGCTGTAGCAGTAGGAATGTACCTTAGCTTAAAAATGACAATACCTATTTTTATAGGTGGTATGATAAAAATGTATATAGATAATCAATTTGATGCACCTCTAAAGAAAACAAGACCTGAATTATACAAAAAAGGGGAAGAAGAATTCTTAGCTCAGGAAAAAGAGAAACTACATGGACCAGGTATTTTATTCGCTTCTGGTTTAATTGCAGGTGAAGCAATTATGGGAATTGGATTAGCAGGAATGGCTGTTTCTGGTATCTATCTAGGAATTACAAGTAACCCTTCTGTTTATCCCGGCCTACTCGCTTTCACTTTTGGAGCAATGATTATGGCAACCTTTAGTTTAAGGCAAATGAAAGAGAAGGATTTTGGAAAAATTGAAGAATGGAGTTTTAGCGAAGAAGTACAAGAAGCTGAAATGGTTGAAGATATTGCCGAAAAAAAGGCTAGAAAGAAAACAAAAAAATAATAGTGATATTCAAAAATGACTGAAAGGAATTTTGTAATAATTGGTCATCGAGCACATACTGCAGCTGATTGGAAATTAGATGATTTATGTGGTGGGGCTGGAAGACTTGATGTTCTTGTAAGGTGTGTAACTGCTTCACTTTGGAAATCGCACGGGATAAGAAAAGAAACTAATGTTTGGTTAATTCTCAATGGACCTCCTAATGCACCAATAACTGTTCATTTTTCTGGTGAAAAAATACGTTATCTCAACCCTGATGAAAGGTCTACTGCTGCCCTGATTCGAAATGGATTAATTAAATATAAAAATCAAAATGATGCTTTGGAAACTAGCCCAGGAATAACTATGGAAAGAATAGGTTTGGAAGATGTTTTAATGAAATTACCTAATCCAGTACTTTTGAGTGAAACTGGAAAAGATAATATTGGAAATTCTGCTACATTTATACTTGGAGATGATAAAGACCCAACAGAAAGTGAAATGAAAGTATTAGATAATTTGCCTAAAATAAACTTAGGAAATGAAAGTTTACTTAGTTCAGCATGTATAACCTTAATACATCATCGCCTAGACGGAAATTAGTATGGAAGCCATAATTCTAGTAGGTGGATTTGGAACTAGGCTTAGACCTTTAACACTGACTGTTCCAAAACCACTTCTTCCATTAGCAAATATACCGATGGTTGAACGTATGATTCGTAATTTACCCGAAATATTTGACACTGCTATCTTAGCCGTCAATTATGGTTTAAATGATATGAGAAAATATTTTGAAGGAAGAGATATTGGAAAGAAAGTTATAATTGTTCCTGAAGAAGAACCATTGGGAACTGGAGGTGCAATGCGAAACTGTATAGATTATGTTACAGGTACTACTGCAGTATTCAATGGAGATGTTGTAAGCTCTATAAATCTAAATGAAATGTTAGAACAACATATCAAAACCAAAGCTAAAGGAACACTTGCATTATGGAAAGTTAAAGATCCAAGCAGATTCGGCGTTGTCGAATTTAGTAATGGAGAAATATTGCAATTTCAGGAAAAACCAGAGAAGGGCTCTGAATTGTCAAATCTGATTAATGCTGGAACTTATCTATTAGAACTTGAAATATTAGAAATGATACCTCCTAATCAAAAAATTTCTATTGAAAGAGATATATATCCTAAAGTTGCTGGAAATGGTTTGCATGGGTTTCCATTTGAAGGATATTTTATAGATTCGGGAACTCCGGAATCTTATCTTGAAGCCAATTTTAAATCAATTGGAAATAATGGAACTGCCTCTCATACTGGAGCAAGCATACGGGGATCTGTCATGATACATGAAGATGCAAAATTAGAACATTGTATTATTGGACCTAATGTAATTATTGGGCCTAAAGTTAAGCTTGAAAAGTGTGTAATTAGAAACTCCGTTATTCTTTCTAATGTCAATAGTTATGGTACCGTCATAGAAGATAGCATTATAGGGCCGAACATACAAGTTAAAAATGATATTAAACAAAATTTAATATCTCCTGAAGGGAAAATAGCATTTTAGAGAAATTATGTCACTTAAAATTATTCAAATTCCGGTCGGGCCATTGGTAATGAATGCTACATTAGTAATGGATGTCGAAAGTAAGGAAACAATATTCTTTGATCCCGGTGATGAAATTGAAAAAATACTAGAAATTGCAAAGTCTGAAAATATGAATATTACTAGACTTATAGCAACTCATTGCCATGTTGATCATATTGCCGGAGCGACTTCTGCAATGGAAAAACTAGAATTACCTCTTGAAATATCTCCTTTAGGAAAAAAGATGCTTGGAAACGTAGGTCCAATTGCGGCAGCATTTGGATACGTAACCTCTGAAATTAAAGAAGGCGGATATCTTAATGAAAACGATATTATAAATATTGGAAAAACTAAATTCAGTATTTTACATTGTCCCGGCCATAGCCCCGATTCACTCTGTTTTTATACAAAGGGCGTTTTGATAGGCGGTGATGTCATCTTTAAAGGAAGCCTTGGAAGAACTGATTTACCTGGTGGAAACACGGAACAATTAATGAATTCTATTACTAAAAAAATATATTTATTACCTGATGAAACCACTATTTATCCCGGACATGGGCCTGAAACTATATTAGGAATAGAAAAAGAACAAAATCCTTATCTTAATGGAACATTGAGGCTAGCATAGTAATTTTTATATCGATTTGATAACTAAGGTAAAAGTAATGAGTTATGAGAAATATAATGAAAAAGTAAAAAAAATCTCAAACTCTATCAAACTAAATGATAATTTACTTACTACAAATCGGAAAGGGCACAATTATCGAGACCTTAAATTTAAAAAAAAACAAACGAGGATTGATACTGGAAATCTAACTAATATACTTTCAATTGAAAAGGATTGTATTGATTGTGAATCTGCTGTAACCATAGGTAAAGTTAATCGAGCAACGATCCCAAGAAAAAGAATAATTCCTTCATTACCAGAAGGTGATAATTTCACAGTTGGAGGATGTCTTGCAGGATTGGGCCTAGGATCAAGTTCCTATATTCATGGTTTTTTTAATGATAATGTAATAGATTTTGACATA
This sequence comes from Methanobacteriota archaeon, assembly GCA_014240255.1. Taxonomy (GTDB): domain Archaea; phylum Thermoplasmatota; class Poseidoniia; order MGIII; family CG-Epi1; genus CG-Epi1. The sequence continues at coordinate 42,207 of JAAZXG010000002.1, read as the reverse complement.
ATTCTGGGCAATGGGGAATTCATAAAAAATGTTTCCCAGACGAATAATTCTGATTTGTATTATGGCATTGGAGGAACCTATGGCACAATGGGAATTATTACAAGAGTAAAGACTAAATTAATTCCTTGTGAAAAATATGTTAAAATAAATTATATTAATTATAATTCGTTCGAAAAATTTTATGAAGAATTTAAACAACGAATTGATAAAAAAAGTGACGATTTTATCGAAGCATTTGCAAATAAAAAAGAGGATTATACCATAGTCGCTGCAAATTTTATAAGTGAGGTAAAGCCAGAGAATATTTCAATAATAAAAGATAAAGACATTTTGAAACAGAGACATATGTCTATTTATGCGCAAATTGCAAATAAGAAAAAACATACTTATTTAAGATCATTAGACTATCTAGAAAGGTATAGCTACGCTGCTTTTTGGGGGCATTATCTATACACTCCTTACAAAATAAGAGATTATGTTTATGCTGGATTGATGTATTCACTTATGCCTGCTAAAATATTAGAGTCATCTCCAGGTCATGGAAAATATAATATTTCAAAATATTTTCATGCGGCCAATCATATAGTTGGTGATTATACAAGAGATGAGTATGTTCTTGCAACAGACATGGGAGTTCCACTATCAAAATTAAAAGAAGCTATGGATTTAGCAGATAATATGACTGGGACGTACCCTCGTTGGATATGCCCCATAATAGACAATTATAATTCAAAAAAAATATTTTGTACAAGAAAGCCTGAACTATGCAAAGATGACATTATACTCGATTTAGGAATATATGGTATTAAAAATACTAACATAAAATCAAAAGAAATTAATCAGACTTTTGAAAAATTTTCATTCGATAATGGCATATTCAAAGGGTTTTTTTCTACTTGTTATTTTACTTATGAAGAATTTTGGAAACAATTCGATCAAGAAAAATATGAATATATAAGAAAAAAATATCATGCTAAAGGGAATTTTATGGATATTTATGAGAAAATAAATTATCGAAATGAAGTTCAAAAAAATAATATTAGAAGTCAATTATTCATGTTCTTTGGAAAAAAATATTTAAAACAAATAAACAATAATAAAGAGAAATTAATTAGGTAATAAAATGAAGACATTAATAGTAGGAAATAGGCCGCTAAATAGTAATATTATTGATTTAGCAAAAGAAAAACTAATCATAGCTGCAGACGGGGGAGCTGATAGATTGTTAAAACATAATATTACTCCTGACTTTGTAGTTGGAGATTTCGATTCGATATCTGATAAAAGTGCGACGAAATTAGAAGAATGGCTTGTTTCAAATAAAAATATTCAAAAAACCGATTTAGAAAAAGCTGTTGACTATGCTATTGAAAAAGGTGCAACGGAAATACAAATAGTAGGATGGAGAGGAGGAAGAATAGATCATACATTAGCAGCTTTAGGTTTGGCTTTTAATTCCAGAATTAGCCTTATAGATGAACAATTTACAGTACAAGCAGTTACAGATTCAAAAACAATAAAAGGGGCTGAAAATACCTTGTTTTCACTTATTGCAATGCCTGAAGCACGTGTTAGTGTCACTGGAGCAAGATGGAATCTTCAACATGAAAAATTAATTATGGGGGGAAGAGGTGTCCATAATGAAATTGGACCTACGGAAACGGTTACGGTTGATTGTCACAGCGGTAACTTACTATTAATTCAAGGTAATTTTACATTACCTCATGATTGATTATTTTCTATTTCTGAGAATATAATAGTCATTAAAGCTGAACCAATAAGTGCAGATAAGAAAACCTCTAAATTAACAAGACCATCTCCATTAATCGGATTTATTAGATAATCAAGTCCAGTGTGTAAATCTGAAGTATAAGTTCCATAAATTACTACAGAAAATAATCCAAAAATAGCACCCACTAAACCGCCATTTGCTGTTACTCTATTTGACAAAGATAGAAAAATTGGAAGAACTGTTGCTGCTGCAAACAAGTCTGCAACCAAAAATATTCTGAAAACACTAAGTGCCTCGTCTGCATAAAACCATGCTAAAAAAATTGCAACGGGCGCTATAGCAACGACTACATATTTTGTCTGAGTAATATCAAGCTTAGAATCAGTTAAATCTCTAGAAACTACCGCAACAACGGAATTTTGAAGTGTATCTATACTAGAACATACCAATGCAACTCCAAGAACTAAGAACATCGCTAAGACAGGTTCAGAATAGTTACGTATCAATTCAAAAAAAGCTATTGAAGGATCTGAGAGTGCACCGCGTCCAGCTGCAACAGTTCCCAATAATCCAAATAATAAAACTGTAATAAAACATAATACAGATGCTAGAAATGCTCCCTTTTGTAAAGCGTCATTATCCCTTGAAGCCCAAGTGCGTTGCCAATTACCTTGTGAAAACATTTCGGCAGCAGTTATAGCTAACACTAAAGCTAAACCAGCTTTAAATGTAGAATAATCACTAATACTTCCATGGTACCAACCCACTTCAATATCTTCAGGTGTATAAGCTCGAGCATCATCAATTGTACTACTGACACCCTCGTCAATAACTAGGAGAATAACACAAATTATTAACCAAATTATAAAAAATGATTGGATGCGATCTGTTTTAATTGAAACTGGTAGACCACCAAGTACGGTGTAAAATGTTGTAACAATTGCAACAGAAATTATCGGAATTAAGAAATTAATTCCTGATAAAAATTCAACTGCACGCCCAATTGCAATATACTCTGCAAACATAAATGTAAACATGTAAATTATAGAAATTAAACCTACATAAATTTGCATAGGGCGGCCCATTTTCTGACGAACAAAATCTGCAAGAGTCACTCCATCTGGAGTTAATCCTCGAATTATAGGGCCTAAATAGGCTAGTAAAAGAAATGGAGTAGCTGAAGATAAAGCATATCCAAATACATCATAGAAACCTCCATAGTAACCCACTTCTGAAGGTCCAAAAAGAATCCATATTCCCATTCCTGAGGCAAATAAGCTAAGCCCAATCATTATCCAATTTTGACTTCCACGAGCTGATAGGAAAATGTCTGTATCCAATTCTTTTCCAGAAGATTCTCTATAACCCAACCAAGCAAAAAAAGATAGTGAAACAAATAAGAGAACAAAAGTAATAATTGGTGAAATCATGCCATGTCTTCCATAGATTGACCTAAATCTTCTACTATTTTACAAACCCTTTCATGGCTTTGCCCAAAAATATATAATGAAGGTTCAAACCCATAACCTCCCTCGTCTATCAAAGCTTCAACTTCAGTAGATATCTTATTAACTGATAAATTTTCTCCATTTCTTTCTAATTTAGCAGACACAATCTCGAATTTTGATAATATATCGGAAATAATTGAATCCCATCTAAGATTGATTATAGCTGAAATACTTGAATCAAACTTTCGTAATTCTAATAATAAAGTTGATAAATGTGAGGAGCCTCCAAATTGTGCTGATGAAAGTGGGCGAGCTTGACCTCCTATAGGTGTTAAACGACCTGGGAAAGCTGCGATATCTGATATTTCAGCAGCTTCATTTGTTGCTATTGCAATATTAACTCTTACTTGTGGAGAAAGTAAAGGTATTACTCTTGCCAAGCGCTTCCGCATATTTGCAATCTTAACTAGAGTCTTTTCACGACTGCCCTGAACTGGAAAATTTATGTTCAATTCATGATTATCAACTTCAATTGTTAATTTCCAAGAAGAAGCATCGCCTTCTTTGAGGATCACAGCTAAAGATTTTGCAGCATCTTGTAAATCACTTTCAATAGGTTCTTTGTATCGTGTTGGTAACGTATGCAAATAATTGCCTGCCATTACTTGACTAACTCCTAAAGCCTTACCAAGACGTGATTGGGTCCAACCTTCTTCAGCAAGTATTCTACAAGAACGGCCTCTTAATTCTTTAAACAAATTACTAGTCAATTCTACAGGCATCATATTAATCAGTTCTAAAATACAATAAGTCATTTATAAAATTTATGCAAGCCTTTTAGCAAGGGGTCTAATGAACTTTATTTAAAGAGGTTAAATTTGACAAAAAATATACCAGTATCAAAAAAAGTATTAAGTGAAATATTTGACGAAACTGGATTTGATCAAAAAAATTTATCTATACGTGAAACTAATCGTTTGGCTACAATTATAAGCAACAAAAGCAATATTAAATTCATTAGAATGGAAATGGGAATTCCAAATATACCTCCTTCAAATATTATTAAAAATGCTGAAAAAGAAGCAATTGATAAAGGAATGCAAGGTTTCTATCCTCCTTTTGATGGAATACCAAAATTGAAGTCTGCAGGAAGTGAATTTGTCAAAGCATTTTTAGATGTAAATGTAGGTCCTGAAAATGTAATCCCTACTTGTGGTTCATTACAAGGCGGATATATTTCACAAGCCTTAGCTGGAAATATGTATCCTGGAAAAGACACTATTTTGTATTTGGACCCTACATTTCCTGTAACAAGATATCAAGCTAAATTCTTAGGATTGAATAGTATAGGTATTGAACTCTACGATAATCGGGGTGAAAAATTAATTAATGCCATTAATGAAAAGGTTAAAAATAACAATGTAGGAGGAATTCTTTGGTCATCTCCAAATAATCCTAGTTGGTCTTGCCTAACTGAAAATGAATTAGAAGGAATTGCTAAAATTTGCGATAATAATAATATATTAGCTATTGAAGATTTAGCATACTTAGGAATGGACTTTAGAACCGATTATTCACAACCTAATCAAAAACCATATATTCCTACAATTGGGAAATTTGGAACAAAGTGGGTAACCTTAATTTCAGCCTCAAAAGCTTTTTCATTTCCAGGGCCAAGATGTGGACTTGCGATTATTTCACCGAAATTAGATAAAATGGAATTTCAAGGACTTGGAGATTTTTGTGGAAGGAAACGATTTGGGCATGCATTCGCTTTGGGGGGATTGTATGTAACTACGTCAGGAGTCAGTCACACTGCTCAATTTGCTTTAGCTAAAATACTTAAGGCATCTACTGAAGGTGAATTTGATTTTGTTAAGATTACTAGTGCGTATGGAGAAAGAGCCAGACTAGTTAGAAAACTTTTCTTAAAATATGGTTTTAAACAAGTTTACGAAAAAGATATGGATGAAACTGTTGGAGATGGATTCTATCTAACAATGTCTTATCCAAATTACGATGGAAATAACTTAATGCTAGAATTAATGAGATATGGAATTTCAACAATTACTCTAAAATCAACCGGTTCAAATAGGCATGAAGGACTACGAATTTGTATATCGTTTGTAGATTTGAAAGATATCCCTATTCTAGAAGAAAAATTAAGGGAATTTATGGAGAATAACACGTGAAAACAAACAATGTTAATTTTGATGACTTAACATTTACATTTACAGAAACGCGTTCGATGTATGTTGCAAAGTGTAAACTGGGTCAAGATTGGAATACTGGTGAATTAGTTCCATACGGAAATATCTCAATATCTCCAGCCTCAACTGTGCTAAATTATGGACAGGGGTTATTTGAAGGAATGAAAGCTTACAAGACCGATGACGAGCGAATTTTATTGTTTAGACCTGAAATGAATGCTGAGAGAGCTGCGAAAGGTTGTCTTCGATTATCCATGCCAGAAATATCCAAAACCATTTTTATGGAGGCTATACAAAAAGTTGTCAATGATAATTCGGATTATATTCCACCTACCGAAAAGGGTGCATTGTACATAAGACCGATTATTTTCGGATCGGCTGAGGGACTTGGAGTGGCCCCTTCCACAGAATATACCTTTATTGTCTATTGTTCTCCTGTTGGACCTTACTTTAAAGGTGGTTTATCTCCTATAAAATTAATAGTTTCTACAAATTATCATAGGGCTCCTCTCAAGGGGACGGGGGGCGTGAAAGCCATAGGAAATTATGTTCCTGGAATGCTGCCAAGTGGTAACGCCAAAAGAGAAGGATTTGCTGAAATAATATATTTAGATGCAGCTGAAGAACAATATGTAGAAGAAGTAGGCGCAGCTAACTTTTTTGCAATTAAAGAAGGGAAAATTATAACGCCTGAATTAACTGGCTCGATTCTTCCAGGTATAACTAGAGATTCAATTATACACATAGCTCAAGAAAAATTAGGAATGGCTGTAGAAGAAAGACGGATAAGTATTGATGAAGTTATGACGGCAGATGAGGTGTTTTGTGCAGGTACTGCTGCAATAATCTCTCCAATTGGATCAATAAAGTATAAAAATAAAGAACATCTCTTCTCTAAGGGTAATGTTGGTGAAATTACGAGAGAACTATATGATATTTTAACAGGTATACAATTTGGTACAGATAATGACCCTTTTAATTGGATACTAGAGCTATAACGTAATTTACCCCCGGACAATTGTTTACATAACATGAAATCACTAATAAGTGAATTATCCAATAAAATTAAAACGAGAAATGCTCAAATTGGTATTATTGGAATGGGGTATGTTGGCATCCCGTTAGGATTAGAATTCGTAAAGGCTGGATTCTCAGTAATTGGATTTGATAAAGATAAAAAAAGGGTAGATGATATTAATTGTGGAAACCAAGTAATGAAGCATATTTCTTCAGATTTAATGATTGAATTCATTCGTAATGGTAAAGCTACAACTGATTTTACCAAAATGAAAACTATAGATTGTCTAATTATTTGCGTTCCAACTCCTCTTGACAAACATGAACAGCCAGACATGACCTATGTTGAAAGTGCAGCTAATGAAATCGCAAAGAACCTGTCTAAAGGACAATTAATTATACTTGAATCTACGACGTATCCTGGAACCACAAGAGAAATAATAAAACCCATATTAGAAAAATCTAAATTGAAAGCTGGAGAGGACTTTTTCCTAGCTTACTCCCCAGAAAGAGAGGATCCTGGAAACAAAAAATTTAGCGTATCAAAAATACCAAAAGTAATGGGCGGATATAGCGACAACTGCTTACAAATAACTGGTGAACTTTATGAAACAATTGTATCTGAAACTGTAAAAGTTAGTTCTATGGAAACTGCTGAATCTACAAAACTTATGGAAAATATTTTCAGAGCTGTAAATATTGCAATGGTCAATGAATTAAAACTAGTTTTAGATAGAATGGGAGTAAATATTTGGGAAGTTATTGATGCTGCAAAAACAAAGCCTTTTGGATTTATGCCATTTTATCCAGGACCTGGAATGGGAGGGCATTGTATACCTATTGATCCTTTTTATCTTTCATGGAAAGCAAAGGAATTCAATACTGAAGCTCGATTTATCGAATTAGCAGGCGAAATAAATCGGAAAATGACTGAAAATATAGCTCACAGAGTTGGAAAAGCTTTGAATGATGATAAGAAAAGTATTCATGGAAGTAAGATACTGGTAGTAGGTTTAGCTTACAAAAAAGATATTGATGACATAAGAGAATCGCCGGCAATAAAAATTATAGATTTGTTAAATTATAAAGGTGCAAATATAGATTATTATGACCCTTTTGTAAATACATTTAGAGACTTGAGAAGTATTGATTTACTTGCAGAGAATATTAAGAAATATGATGCTGTCCTAATTACTACAGATCACACTAAAACAGACTATGACTTAATTGGGAAATATGCGTCATTAGTAATAGATACTCGGAATATTATGTCTCATGTAAAAAAACCAAAAGCTAGAATAATAATGGCTTAGGGATGGATAGATATCAAAATATACGTAATAATATAATAGATAAATATAGTTGTTTAGTTGATGATAAAACAAAATTTGCTGAATCAATCAACATACCATTGAAACAATCATTTAGAGTTAATACTTTAAAAGAAGAAAAAAAAACGGTGATAAAAAAATTAAAAGAATACGATCCTACCATAAAGACTACTGAATGGAATGATAATGCCCATATATCTGAACTAAATAATCTAGGAAGTAGTTTGGAACATTTTGTTGGCCATATCTATATTCAAGAGCTTACTTCGATGATTCCGCCGTTAGTAGTTAAAGATTTAATTACGGATATTAAAATCATTGATTGTTGTGCAGCTCCAGGTTCCAAAACAACACAAATAGCAGCCATGATGGAAAATAAAGGCCATATCATTGCAAATGATGCTAGACATGCCCGATTAAAGTCTCTGAGAGGGAATCTGGACAGGCTTGGAGTTACAAATACTTCAGTAACGCTAAGAGATTTTAAATCATTCCCAAACACAAAGGCAGATTTATATTTCGTCGATGCACCATGTAGCTCAGAAGGAACTATTCGCAAAAAAAATACCGTGGCCCGAACTTGGAAAGAAAACGATTATCTTAGATTTAACAAACTTCAAAATGGATTATTAAGCAAAGCCTGCGAAATGGCACCCTCAGGAAGTACAATTGTCTACTCGACTTGTACCTTTTCTCCTGATGAAAATGAAAAGGTAATTAGTGAAACCTTAGATAAGTATGACCTCAAAATGAAAAATATCAGTATCGAAAACCTAAGAAGTGAATCTGGAATAACTGAATGGAATAATGAGAGCTATAATTCAGAAGTGGAAAAATGCATGCGAGTATGGCCACATCATAATGACACTGATGCCTTTTTTATAGCTAGGATGGAAAAATGTTGAAGAAATTAGATGAAGTGAAAAAAAACGTGCTTTTAGAGTACTGTCTTGAACGCTTTGGAATAAATCCTAATATTTGGGAGGGATATATTTGGCATTCTGGATCAAAGAATAAAATATACCTCGCAAATACTTTAGAACTTGAAAGAATTATTCCAGAAAGTAAAGGAATTTGTATTTTTAGGCTTGATAAAAGCCCTAAACCAACAACCAATTTTCTCCAACTTTTTGGGAAATATGTTACTAAAAATTATGTAGAACTTGATAATGAGAATACAATTAAGTATTGTATGGGAGAAGATCTAATCCTAGAAAATAGTAAATCTATAATCCCTGGATTTGTACTAATGGTAAATAATAAAAGATTCTTAGGTTGTGGGCATTGGAATGGTGAAGTGCTTAAGAACCAACTTCCAAAATCAAAATTTTGTAAAATAAACTTTCTTTGAGGTCACCCCTACCGCTTAATTATTGGCTTTTATATGGTTAAACATGGGTCAAATGACCTTCGATTTCGAAGCTGATGATAATACTCCTGAAGAACCTCAGACTGAGGGCGATAAAGTAGAGGGAAAAGATGAAAATGAGATTACTAAACAAATTAACCCTGAAGTGAAAGACAAAAAAGATTCAGATAAGGAAAGCACAAATGAAAAAAAGAAATTAGATGCAAAAGAAATAGAAAAAAAAGAACCTAAAAAAAAGATTAAAAAAAAAACTAAAGCTCATCAGCTTGCAAAAGAACAACGAGATATTCCGGTTTCCGAATTTTTTGAACAAAACAGACATATCCTAGGATTTGACAATCCTACGCATTCACTAATAACTGCCGTTAAAGAAGGAGTAGACAATAGTTTGGATGCATGTGAACAAGCTGGATTCTTACCTGAATTAAAAATCGAAATTGGGAATTTAGGAAAAGATGAATTAAGTATTGCCATTGAAGATAATGGGCCTGGAATTGTTGAGGAAAATGTACCTAATGTTTTTGGAAGACTACTATATGGTTCTCGTTTTGGGAGCGGAAAACAATCTCGTGGACAACAGGGAATTGGAATCTCAGCCGCTATAATGTATGGACAACTAACAACTGGAAGATCTGCAATCATTAGTACGAGAATATCTAAAGAGCATTTAGCAAACAGAATAACTATGAAATTAGATACTCGAAATAATAGAGGAAATATTGAGAGAACTGAAGATTTTGTTTGGAAAAACGATACTGAAGAACCTGATGAAGATGGTATTTATCCTGAAAAATACCATGGAACTAGAGTAGAATTTGCAATTAAAGGAAGGTATCGTGAAGCTAGACCATCTGTTTTGGAGTATCTCAAGTCTACTGCCATTGTAAATCCCCATGCTAAAATAATTTTTAAGAATCCAGATGGTCAAGTTTTCTTATTTGATCGAGGAAGTCACAAATTACCTAAATTACCAACTGAAGGTGTCAAACCTCATCCACATGGTGTTGAATTAGGACAATTGATGCGCATGGCCCACCATAGTTCTGAACATCAAATGGGGAGTTTCCTCCGCAAAGATTTTTCATCGATGGGGACAAAAAGTATAAGTGATGTTTTGAAGAAAGCAAGATTAAATCACTTAGTTAGACCACAAGACACTACACGAGTTGAAGCTAAAAAATTGATAGAGGCATTCAAAACTACATCAATAAGAACTCCAACAAGCGGAGTATTGGTACCTATCGGACCTAAATTAATAAAATTAGGATTAAAGCAAGTTTTAGAAGAATACAGACCTGACTTTTACACACTACCCATTAGCAGAACACCATCTGTTTTTTCAGGTACTCCTTTCTTAGTTGAAGTTGGAATGGTTTACGGAGGAAACTTACCAAAAGAACAACCCGTACAGATTCTAAGATTTGCAAATAGAGTTCCTCTACTATATCAGGCAGGAGGTTGCGCCATTACTAAGGCCATTCAAAGTATCAATTGGAGGCTATACGGTCTTGATCAAAAAGGCGGAAAAGGTACGCCAAGTGGACCGGCAATTATTTTAGTTCATGTGGCTTCAACAAATATACCATTTACGTCTGAAGCAAAAGAAGCAATCGCAGATATAGAAGAAATTAAGAAAGAAATAAAACTAGCATTAAGAAATAATGCTAAAACTCTTTCAAAGCATCTTAAAAAACAAAAGAAACGGGCTAAAGTTAGTGAGAAATTTGATTTAGTTCAAAAAGTTTTACCAGCTATTGCTGAAAAAGCCTCCAGTGTTGTAGGTAAACCTGTGCCTAATCTGGATAAAATAGTAGCTGCAATAATGGATGTTGTTTGGATTGAAGAAAAAATAGAATTTGAAAAAGACCAAATTCAAATTGAAATTAAAATTATTAATTATCGCTTAAGATCTGCTAATTTCAAATTAAGAGTTGTAGTGCCTGGACATGAAATTACAGAAGGATTACCTCGGCCTGGTAAAAGAGAAGGGAGTCATGCTATTTGGTCTGTAGGTTTACCAACCACTGAATCTGCAAAATATAAATTTGTGATACCTCAAGGAACCCGTACTAGTTTTGAAGGATTGGAAATGTGGGTAGAAGGAATAGATTCTACAAATATAATCGGAGCTGAAAAATGGACTGGAGTGATTGACCCTGGAATAAATGAGGCCTTGGAAGCTGAAAAACAAGGACTTGTATGATTATGAACTTGCCAAACGGCATAAGGAAAAAAAGGTCATTCTTAGAAATTAAAGAAAATAAAAATTGGATTACTTGGAATCCATATCATTCAAAGTTATCAGCATATATATTAGCTAAAGGAATGTATTGGCCATTTACCAAAAAAAGTATTGTCTTATATTTAGGAGCTGCGGAAGGAACAACTATACGTTTTCTTAGCAATATTTGTTATGAGGGGCGGATAATTGGAGTAGACATCTCTCCTACTTCAATGGCTGAATTACTTCTCTTAGTTGAAGAAAAAGAAAACATTATCCCCTTCTTAGGCGATGCACAATTTCCAAAACATTATCGACCTCATGCTAATTCACCAGATGTAATATACCAGGATATTGCGCAAGGTAATCAATTGGATATTTTTATAAGAAACTACAACTATTTTAAACCTAAATGTGGTTTTCTCATGCTCAAATCAAAATCAATTAGAGGAAACGACAACGAGATTATTGCACTATATCAAAAAAAAATGGAAACTCATTTCAAAACTGTGGAATGTATTAATATTTCAAAATGGGCTAAGGGCCATAGAGCCTATTATGTCCAATAATGGAGCCATCGGTGGGAATCGAACCCACGACCTGCGCCTTACCAAGGCACCGCTATACCCCTTAGCCACGATGGCTCAAAAATGCGACTGAGGGGGGCTAAAAAGAGTTTAGCACAATTTATACCTATTACACCCATAGCCTATTACACCCTACGCTATTCAGTGGCAAACGGTTAATCAAAAAACATGGTAACATACATAACTAATAGAAAAACTAAAGAAGAAGTTTTGAATGGTTTTGAACCCTTGATTAGGACTTGGTTTAACAACAAGTTTGATGATTTAACTCCGCCGCAGGCAATGGCAGTTCCATTAATAGATAATAATAAAAATGTTTTAGTTTCAAGTCCAACTGGAACTGGTAAAACCTTAACTGCATTTTTAAGCATTCTAAATAATTTTCTTAAACTCCATCGTGAAGAAAATTTTGAAGATGGAGTCCACGCAATCTATATTTCACCGTTAAAAGCTCTCGCAAATGATATTGATAGAAATTTAAAGCAGCCACTTGATGAAATGATGATACTGGCTGAAGAACTAAACATAGAGGTTCCTGAAATTAAAGTAGCCGTTCGATCGGGTGACACCTCACTTAAAGAAAGAGCAAGAATGGTTAGGAAGCCACCACATATTCTAATTACTACTCCAGAGAGTTTAGGCCTATTATTATCATCTAAAAAATTTCGAGATCATTTCAGAAGAACAAGATATATTATTTTAGATGAGATACATGACTTAGCAAATAATAAAAGAGGAACACATCTCTCTCTTTCGGTTGAAAGACTAGCACAAATCATTGATCGGGAGCCTGTAAGAATTGGCTTATCGGCGACACAAGCACCCATTGAAGATATTGCTGGATTTCTAGGAGGATACAAAAAGGGTAAACCAAGGCATGTGAATATTGTAGATGTTAAAGAAAGAAAACATCTGGATCTAAAAGTTCTTTGCCCTGTTGATGATCTTACCCTGCATTCTACTGAGGTTATTAATTCAAAAATGTATGATCTTCTTGTTGATTTAATTCAAGATCACCGAACTACCCTTATTTTCACAAATACGAGGGCTGGAACAGAGTCCATTTCATTGCAACTTAAAGAAAGGGGAATCGAAAAATTAGCTGCACATCACGGCTCTTTATCAAAAGAAATGAGATTTGATGTTGAGAAAAAATTAAAGGGTGGAGAAATGGATGTTGTAATTTCTTCGACGAGTCTTGAATTAGGAATCGATATTGGATATGTAGACTTAGTTGTTCAAATTGGGTCTCCTAAATCTATTGCAAAAGGCCTACAACGTATTGGAAGGGCAGGCCACGCTTTAAGAGCCATATCAAAGGGCCGACTTGTTGTATTTGATTCGGATGATTTAATTGAGTGTGCTGTTTTAGTTAGATCGGCTTATGATGGAGAAATTGATAGAGTATCTATACCTGAAAAAGCTACGGATGTTTTAGCTCAATCCATAATTGGAATGTCACTAGATAGAACATGGGGTGTTGAGGAGATGTATAAACTCATAATTTCAGCATACCCGTATCGTAATTTATCTAAAAATGAATTTCTAGAAATATTAGATTTCTTAGGTGGAGATGCATTAGAAAAACACGGTGTTTATCCTAAAATATGGTATGATAAAACTGAAAAGGAAATTGGAATAAAGAGAGGTTCACGCCAAATTTATAACATGAATATAGGCACCATTCCACAGGAGATAAACTATGCTGTTGTTCTTGAAGGAAGAGGGGCTCAATTAGGGAACTTATCTGAAAAATTTGTTGAGAATCTATCTAAAAATGATATTTTTGTTCTAGGGGGCCGAACCTATCAATTTTTAGAATCTAATAGATCGACAGTGGTTGTAAAAGATGGACTTGGAAGAAAGCCAACCGTACCTTCTTGGTCTGGAGAAATGTTACCTCGATCTTTTGATTTGTCTGAAGCTGTTGGAAGATTTAGAGGCGAAGTTGAAGAAAAATTAAAACTTACTGAAGACGAAATTTATAGTTGGCTTGAAGATGAGTTTAAACTAGACAAGGGTGCAGCTAGAACTATAATCTCACATTTAGATGAACAAAAGAAAATTTGTGGATTTATTCCTTCTGACAAACATCTTATGGTTGAAGGATATATCGACAATCGGGGGCGAAGTGGAGCAATATTCCACTTTCCTTTTGGTAGAAGAGTCAATGATGCTTTAGCAAGAGCATTTGCATTCCAATTGGGGAAAGAAATAGGAGGAAGTGTTAGGATTTCATTAAGTGATGATGCATTTTTATTAACATTCCCTACTAGATTGGCCATTGAAGGAATTGCCGACAGACTCATGCCAAAATATTTAGAACCATTATTACGGAAATCTATTACCAATACTGAAATCTTTGCGCAAAGATTTAGACATTGTGCTAATCGTTCATTCATGGTCTTACGGAACTACAAAGGTAGAGAAATATCATTACCAAGACAACAATTAAGAACTGCACAAGTTTTGGAAGCCATTAATGAAGTTGGTACGTTTCCTATGCTAGAAGAAGCATATCGCGAAGTATTACATGATGCTTTTGATTTAAAAAATGCGCAGGTTATTATCGACGATATTGAAAATGGGAAAAGGAAAATTAGTTACAGAACTTATTCGCCAGTTCCATCTCCATTATCTCACAGTCTAATCCTATCTGGGCTTAGTGATATTGTTCTAATGGAAGATCGTTCAGCCCTATTGAGAGAATTGCATTCTCAAGTATTAGGCAGAGTTCTTGAAGAAGGAGGAGGCGATAAACCTAGATTTGAAAAAGATATGATAGAAGGATACTTCAACGAAAAGAAACCCATTATTGGAAGTAACGAAGGTGTAATTCAAGCAATAAAACAGATTGGCGGAATTTATCTTTTGAGTGATCAAGAAAAATCAATCTATCGTATGTCTGATATGCCTACTACTGAAATACAAGAGCTATGCAACTATATGATTGAAGAAAATATTGTAGAATCAATATGGAATGGAAATAAAGATTCATTATTTGTTATGCCTGAATTAGCGCCATATTATAAGGCAATATATGGCATTGATGAAAAATTATCCAAAGAAGCTAAGAAAGTATATGATAAGTTAGATAAAGTAAAGAATATTAAATCCAAAAAGATTTGTGAAGAATTAGAAAAAAACTACTTAGTTTGTAGAACTCCAAATGGAATTAAAAAGAGAGAAATCAATACTACCATATCCTATGAAAAAGCATTAGATTGGATAATTACCAAGCATTTGGGCTTTGTAGGTCCTCGCTCTAAAGAAGATATTTCTTCAGAACTTAGATTACCTGAAGAAATTATTAATCAAACCCTATACGAACTTGAAGAACAGGGCACTATACAAGGCGGAAACTTTATTTTGGGAAGAAGTTCACCACAATACCTTTTAGCTGAAGATATAATCTACTTAGAAGCTCAGGCTTTAGGAAATATAGACGTAATCTCAGAGAAGATATTACGAGAATATATCGATCAAAAACTTTTTAAGAAATTCCCAAGTCTACAAACTTTATTTGATCAACATAATGATGTGGCATCACCTAGAACTGTTTTTCATAGATTAGAAAAACCTGATTTAGAAGAGTGGTGGGAATGGAGAGACTCAGATGCAATATTACAAGGTAGATTTTCAGCTGGGAAATTGAGATATGTGCCTGCTAATAAAGTTGGAATATACCAAGCTTTATTCAGAAGAGAAGCAGATGGAAAAATACAAAATTTAATTGTGGATATGTTAAAGAGAAGCCCACCTCTTTCAAAAAGCGAAATTACAAAAGAATTGGAAATAAAAACAGAATTAGTAGATGGGGCTTTGAGAGCATTAGAAGAAAAACTAATGATTCATCGCTATAATAGACATAGAAATCCTTGGACTACACATAATCGCTATCGTCTTCTTGGTGAATATGAATCACCTGAAAAACCAGAAAGAAAGTTAATGTTGGACCAATTACGAAGTAATGGGCCTCTAACTTTTGCTGAATTAAGACGAGAATGTGGGCTTCCACTAAATATAACTCGAAATATTTTAAATTCACTACAAGAAGACGATTTAATATCGAAAATTGTAGTGGTAGGGGCTACCCGTCTATTCACTTATTGTCTGAAAGAAGAAGTTGAGCTCATTAAAAATACTATTGAAAAAAGAATTGTACGAGTTACTTCGTGGAGAGACCCTATCCTAACACATATTAGAAGAGAAATGTATTCATCGTATGGTGAAGCATGGACAAACCCAATCATTTGTGGAGGGATGGTGGCAGGATACATGGAATCTTGGGCAATGTCAGGATTATTAGACGTTAGGGAAATAATTCTTGATGAAAACACATCAATCAGTGATTTCTTAGATGGTTTGGACGAGTTTGCAACCTATCAAGAAAATTTTCATAGCAATATCATAAGAATAAAGGCTTTTGCTAGTACAAAAATTGAAAATTTAGATGGAAATATTATAAAGCAATTTGAGCAAAAAGGATACCAAAGAATCCGAAATTGGTTAGTTAAAGGTCCTGTAGTAAATATAACATATCAAGAAAGAGAGATATATGGATACTTGCTATGGAGACAAAGCATACATCCTGAAAAAAGATACAATGATGCTTCAATGGCATTCCGTGAAATGGGCGGAGTACGCTCGGAATATGAGTTGTCATTACGAATTCAAGGCCGTTTCTTTCATCCAAGAGATTACGGAAATGAAATGGAATTAGTTCAAGGCGTTATGATTCCAGGATACTCCACTTATTGTACCGTTAGAGATGCAATTATCTATCGTGATGCCCGAAATATACCGCCTGAACCTGATGACCGACGATTATTGGCCCTAGCTATTGATTCCAAAGGACTGCCAAGAGAAGAATTATATCGTAGGAGTGGCATGGATCCTGATTCTTTCAAACTGTCTTTAGCTAGACTTTATCAATCTCTAAACTTAGTAAGAACTACAAGAGGAAACTATAGGACACTGCCAGTCAATAGAATATATGAACCTGACGAAGCAAAATTCAATGTTGTGAAAAGACTAATCATGTCCTTTGGCATTGTTTCAGCTGAGGGCCTTGGAATGCTTTTGAAAGGTGAAATCCCAATGGCCGAACTTAGAAGTATACTTCTAAGATTAGAATCGGAAGAAATTCTTGTTAAAGGATTTTTAAAAGAAGATAGTGATACACTATATTGGATTCTAAAAGACGATATCGAACATGTTAAAGGTCACTTATTTCAAGGAAGCTTTGTTCTAAATCAAGGCGACAGATTAGCTCATTATCTTAGTGAAGATGTCAAACAAAAATTTGGATTAGGAGCATGTAATGTTATTTTTAGTTCAACGAGAATGACTGGAGCCTTTAAAATGTCGAAAAGAGGGAAAGATGTCACTATAACTGAATTTAAAGGAACCAATCATGAGAGGCATGTTATCGAAGCGTGGTGCCGCCAATGGAGGCTCAATTTGGAATGGGAACTCAAAACTGATGAAAAGGTTGAAGTTTAAGTGAATTCTCTATAAACCTTATCTGGCAATTTAGAATGAATATTACTTGCTTGTTTATCAGTTATAATTCCTTCATCTAAAGCCCTAATCGTCTTACGAGGGACTGATTTGGGACCCATGACTGCACCGGGCCTATTAGGATCATCCAAATAGTCGGTTTCCAACATAAAATCTGAATTTCGGACTGCCGCATAACTTATATTTGTTAAAGAAGAAGTCAATGAAACGACTAAGCCATTCGGATTATCTATAGAACTAGGGCCTCCGTAATGCTTGACCAAACGATTTTTTGGAAAATTAGCCTTAGACGCAATCATAGCTAAATCAGCCATAACTTCAGGAGTACCTGTTTCAGTATGAAGTACGACTGAAGCGTCAACTTCTTTGGCTCGTGATAATGATTCAAATAATACTTCATTAGCTAATTCCCAAGTTTTTGGTTCGACGGTAAAATGAGGTCTGCCCAATTCTCCTAAACCCACTATTTTATTCTCTTCAACTAAATTTGTACAATAGTTTACTGCCTCAAGATATAATTCTGAAGCTGCTAAAGGAGACTGTGAATCTAACAATTTTATTAATGTTACAGGATGGGGAGATGCTACTACTGCAACCTTAGCGCCAACCTCACGAGCTTTGGAGGCTAAGGTCAAAGTTGTATTAACTTGTTCTTTAAAGGCTTCAAGTCTTGTCCAGACCCCATATGGTTTATGAACTAAAACCAATCGTGTTCCTCCAGCATTTAGAAAATCTTTAACAGCTAATTCCTTTCTGCCCTCTGGGTCTAAATGAAAATGATTGTCTGTGATTTCCACAAATAAGTAATTAGATGACTACGTATAGGCTTTACTCATTTATCAGCATAATTTTTATATCACATGGTTGTTAGAATAATTGTAGTATGGCCTCTCTAAGAACTTTCATGCTTTGGGCGTTGATGATTAGTCTAAGCTTTGGCATGAGCTCAGCAAGCGCTGAAGATGAATACGAATTTAGGTTTGATGATCCGGTTAATGGTGAAGGAAATGTCGACCCTGATGACACAATCGATTTAATGATCGAAATTGAAAATTACCTAGATATTCAACATGAATTCGAATTATTTATAACAAATTCTAATGATTTAGAGAGTTCAGGACTGGAAGCATGGTGGAGCAGTGATGGGCAAGATGATATCTCATCTGAATCGACCACACTACCTTCTGTTGAAGTTCCTGATGCTTCTGTAAGAGAAGGTATAACTGTTACTGTGAAAGCTACTAGCAATGCGCTTTATGGAACCTATGATATTGAGCTGAAATGTCGTGATAAAGACAATAGTGATCCCGAAGGAACAAAGCAATTACTGACATTATCAGTAAGTGTTAATGAAAAAGCAGGAGTCTCTTTGGAAGTTGCTGATGATGGAACTACTTATGGCTCTATAGATGTAGATAGTGAAACTACATATCTAATTCAGGTTAATAACGATGGAAATAAAGAAGATACTATTAGTCTTTCATTGTCTTCAAATGATTGGGATGTTGATTTTGATACAAATTCAATTACAGTTCAAGCTTTCTCAAGCCAAAATGTGATTTTAACAATTAATTCAGATGGAAATGTTGAATACGGAGATACTGACGACATAACTATTATGGGAACTTCTGGAAATTCGGGAGATGAAAAAGGCACTCTAGACTTAACTACCTTTGTTAGAGTTCAATATGGCTTAGACCTTACAGCCACAACCATTACCAAAACTGGAGAGCCGGGTCAAAAAATAATTTTTAATTTTAAAATAATGAATAAATGGTCTGATGTCGTGAATTTCGAAATAACAAAAAAGGATTGGTATAAAGGAACCTTAGACAATAAACCAGACTCCGGATGGAATTCAATTGATGGAACAGGAACATTGGATGCTTTTGAAGAAACAACAACCTCGAGTTCTGAAAGTCTATCCGTTACAATATCATCTAGTGCAGATGCTGGAGAAGTTATAACTATTATTGTAATTGCTAAAGTTACTAATGATAATGATCTTATTGGAATAATAGAAACTGAAATTGAAGTACGCGTTGAAGGTAATTATAGAATTGAACTGCAATTACCGAAAAGTGATATGATAGATATAGATGCTGAAAAATCATTTAGTACTGGTAGTATTCTAAATCCATATGTAGAAGTTATAAACTTTGCTAAAGTTAGTGATTTCATTACAGTTACTGCAACTTGGGAAATTGGTGGTAATGATTGGACTTTAGATATTCCGGATCCTTTTGTAATTGAGGCAAGTGCCACAAAAGCTGTCTTTATTACTGTTAAAGCTCCAGAAAGTGCTATAGACAATCAAGCTATTTTAAAAATTAGAGTAACCTCTGGTGGTGACAATACAAAATATGATGAAGCTAGTATAACCTTTAACGTTAACTCAGTTGCAAATAGTGCAGGACTTGAAACTGAAAAATTAGATGAAGAAGGTGGCTTACCTATTGATCCTATTTGGTTAGTTTCAATTGTTCTTATTATTGGTTTAGGAAGTGCTGCAGTCTTTGGTCTACAACAACGATCAAAAGGAGCCTTTGGAGGTTCTGAAGAAAGCGCAGATGATTTCAGTGATGAATGGGCAGGCATGGAAGGTGCAGCGGGAACACCCCCTGTAGCTCCACCTCAACCTGTAGCGCCACCTCAACCTGTAGCGCCACCTCCTGCACAAGCTCCTCCACAACCACAACCTGTAGCGCCACCTCCTGCACAAGCTCCACCTAGTATGGCAGCTATTCCACAATCTGAAACTCCGCCGCCTGTACAAGCCCCTCCACAACCAGTGGCACCTCCTCCTCCGGCTACGCCAACAATATTGACTGTTACAGTACCTGCTGGAGTTATGGCTGGACAACAAATACAAATTAAGGCCCCAACAGGACAATTAGTAAACGTAAAAGTTCCGGAAGGATGTGGACCAGGTTCTCAATTTAAGATACAAATTTAAGCAGGCGTGGTCTAGTCTGGTATGACTAGGGGTTTCCAACCCCTCAACCTGGGTTCAAATCCCGGCGCCTGCACCAAAATTATGGTAAAAGAATTTATAAGAGCACATATTATTTAGGTAAGATGAAACACTTATCTACCTTGATTATAGGCATACTTCTTTTTTCAGGGTGCTTAGATTTTCTTGATGAAGATAATGAAAACGGCGCACCACTAGCTGTAATCAAAATTGAAGGAAATTCTCCTTTTGAACCAGATACTGACATTATATTTTCAGGTAAAGGCAGTAGTGATCCTGATAATGATATTTTAGAATACTATTGGGATTTTGATAAAAGTGATGGGGAAGATGAAAAGAAAATAGGCCAAATTAATGATTATGGAAAAATTATCCACTACTATTCTATTGAAAAAACATACACCGTAACATTAACTGTTAGCGATGGAGATAAAACGAACTCAGCTACAGTAAATATTAAAATTGAACAAAAAACAAATGACATTAGAGCCATAGTCAATACTGATGATGAAACTGAATCAGTAATGAATGGTGATGAACAAATTAGCTATACCTTCTCAGCTGCTGAATCTAAATCTGAAAGTAGCATCATAAAATATGAATGGGATTTTTCCTATGATTCTTCGGATGGTTTTACAGTTGATGATGAATCATCAGATCCTGAAATTACTAAAGAATTTAATTCCGGATTGTATGTAATTAAAGTTAGAATTACTAATGAAATGGGAGAAAGTGATGAATCCAGTTATTCTGATGATATTGATTTGAAAATAAATTATGATTATAAAACTACAAGAACTATAGATGGTGGACAGCAAGAACATATGGTCCAACTTTATGGATTACCTGCACGATATATCAGAGCAACACTAGAATATGAAAGTAATTCAGTACATACTAAAGATTTAGATTTATATTTATACAATACTACACAAAATAGAAATCCGGATGATAGTGATGATGAGCATGTAGATAGTAATACTACACACAATAATGATGATATTGAACAAGTAAATATCATTGAATTAGACTATTATAACAGTACTGATCGTTCTTGGTTCGATGAATCTCATGAATTAGGAGATTGGACTGTTGTTATAGACCACGAAAGAACAGGTTCATCGGAATATACTATTAGAATTGAAGTTCTCTATTGGGAATAATTGAGTAAATAAAGTGTTTGAAATTATTAAGCCATGCCTGAATTGTAAATCTTTTATTCTCAAACCCAAAAAAGAATTAAAACTAAACTTAGAAAAAATTATAGAGGTTATTAAAGAAAAAGGATTTATTGTAAAAGTATATACTGGTTCTTTATTATCTATATTCAAAGAATGTAAAATAAATATTTATAGTTCAGGAAAAATAGTTGTAATTACAAAAAATCATGAACTAATTAAAAGTATTAAAACAGAATTAAGCAGTATTTTATATCCTTACATACAATCTGATTAAACATAAAGTGGTGAAAATTGAAATCTGAACCGTTTGTATCTATTGTAATTCCAACAACTGGAAAAGTGAAATTCATAAGAGGATTAGTAGAAAGTGTAATTAAATTAAATTACCCTAAAGATAAATTTGAGCTAATTCTCATTGGTGACGAGAATACTAATTTAATAGAAAAACACTCTAAAATAGCTATTAAAAATGGAATAAATACAACATTAATTTTTGAACCAGTGCCTGCAGGCCAAAAACGAAATATTGGAACTGAAAAAGCGAAGGGAGACTTAATTGCATTTACGGATGATGATACTATCTTAAGAGAAGATTGGATTAGAAATGCAGTAAAACATTTAAAACAAAATGAAGAATACGTGGGAGTAGGTGGGCCTAATTTTACCCCTAAACAAGGATTGCCATTTGCTAAAGCTGTCGGAAGGATTTTTGGATCTAAATTTTTATTTTCATTTAGATATACAATAGGGCATGCAAAACCAAGAGAAATTGATCATAATCCTACTTGTAACTATATTATCAAAAAAAGTATTGTTAATAAAATAAAATTCCATCATAATCTTTGGCCTGGTGAAGATGTAGAATTTGACATTCGCGTTCTAAAGGCAGGGTATAAAATTCTTTATTCACCAGATGTCGTAGTATGGCATCATCGTAGATCACGCCCTAGTGCATTTCTAAAACAAATGTTCAATTATGGTAAAACTAGAGCTCAAGTTACAAAAATGCACCCGAGTAGTTTTGATATTCGTTATTTTGCTTTTGTTTTTGCATTTATTTTCTTAATGGCTCTTTATTTTATCTCATACAAAAAAATAGAACTATTTGATATGACTCTTGATTTTAAATTACCCTTGCTTTTGAATGGTGCCTATTTTGCCATATTGGGGTTAGCAGGCCTACTAGTAGGATACCAAACTAAAAATCTTAAACAAACACTATATGCGCCTTTAGTTTTATTCATTCAACATTTTGGATTTTCATTGGGACTTCTATATGGTTTTCTAATTAAACCATAAACTAAAGCCTTTAGAAAGGGACTTTTTAGGAGATTGTGGATTTAGACTATGAAAAACTGCTTGAAAGGGCGAGAGAAGGATTAGAGGACGTTATGCAAAATGCAGAGCGATTTAGTCCACCAATTCCAGATATCATGCATGAAGGAAGTAAAAAAACAATAATACGGAATTTTTCGGAAATCGTCGATTCTCTGAGAAGAGATGAAACTCATTTATACAAATTTCTTCTCCAAGAACTAGGTACTGCTGGCTCTGTAAATAATAGAAGATTGGTATTACAAGGAAGAGTTCCTGAAAAGAAAATTAAAGAAAGAATAAAGACATATATTGAAACATTTGTAGTATGTCAAGAATGCAATCGGCCAGATACTTCTTTTTTACGGGTTGGGCGGACTTTAAATTTACATTGTGAAGCATGTGGTGCAAAAAAACCGATTAGGACTAATTTAATTGCTTAAAACTCAAACAAATATTCTTTATACACGGACAACCTAGATAAACAATGGAAAAAACACTAAACTGGGCAATCGCATTCACTTTTGTCTTCATGTGTTTTAGTGGCTGCCTAGGTGATAGTGAAGATGATGTGCCAAATAAAGCACCTGAAGCCCGCATTCTAAAACCAGGCCAGGGAGAGGATTTTGAAGTAGGTGAATTTTTCACAATTGATGGTTCTCTTTCCTCAGATCCTGACGGAGATGATTTACAGTATATGTGGACCTTATCTGGTTTAGGTAGCCCCATTGATTTAAGCAATCAAATGTCCGATTCAGTCATGGTGGACACGCCAGGAGATGATTTAGTTTTGACATTAATGGTAATGGATTCGGGAGGATTAACCAGTCAAGATATTGTTGTAATAAATATTGAACCTGGAAATAGGCCGCCGGTTGCATCAATAATTACACCATCTAATGGAGGATCATATTCTAAAGGAAAAGAAGTTACTTTTAATGGAATGTCAAGTAGTGATGCTGACAATGATCCTTTAACATATGTTTGGGAATTAGGAGAAGCTGGTGAACCTACATATAAAGCGTCTACTGAAAGCAAGTTTTCTTTAGACTTAGGTGAAGGGGACTGGAGTGTGACCTTAACTGTAACGGATCCTGATGGTGAAAAAAACTTTGTTAAACACTCTTTTTCCGTAACTGATTTACCACCTATAGCGATGATTACAACAGATAAAACATCTGTTTTTACTGATGAACTTATTCAGTTTTCAGGAGAAGATTCTTATGATCCTGAAGGAGAAGCTTTAGATTTTCTCTGGGATTTTGGAGATAATAAAACTTCTTCGTTAAAATCACCTCAGCATAGCTGGACTGATGCAGGGATGTATCAAGTTACTTTGACAGTAATGGCTGAAGGCCAAGAAGGTTCGGAAACTAAAAATATTGAAATAAAATCATTAGGACCAATTGCTAAATTAGAATTTAAAGACAACAATGGAAATGTAGTTGAAAAAGTGAGATCAAATTCAAATATCACATTAGATGCAAGTGACTCTAGTGGGCCTGATGGTGAAATCGTGGAATACAAATGGGACTTCGGTGATGGTACGGAACAAACCACAAATGAATCTACAGCAGAATATTCATGGTCTGCTGGTGGTTATTATAATATAACTCTAATCGTAACAGATGAAAATGAACAAACGGGAGAGATAACTACAATTTTGCAAGTTGTCCCTGAAGATTATTCGGATGAAGGGCAAGATGGATCCTTAGTGGCTCAAGATATTGAGCAAAATTATAATCTTAATGTAGAAATTTTTGTAACGTCAATGGAAGTTGAATTTAGTGAAATAAGTTGTATTGGTGGTGTTGGTAGTGCTCTTGACTACACCGTTACCGTTACTGATTCTAGTGGAAATGAAGTTGGAACCGGAAATGGAAATATTGCTTGCGGGGGCGAATCGGCTAGTTGGGATTTAAATCTTGATTCGCAAACCAATCTAATTGAATTGGGAGATTACCAAGCCACCATCGCATTTACTAATTCAGGTACCCCAGTTCAAGCAAGTTGGGATTATAGATTTGCAATCACTTATGAATTTTAAATTTCTATAGAAAATGAAATACTATTATTTTTCTTATTTAATAAATCACTAAGTTTTACTATTCTTGGATGTAAACTTTCTAGCTTCTCAGACATACCTTGAACATGCCCTTCCCCAACAACGGCTATAATTCTCTTTATGTCCTTTTTTCTAAAGAGTTTTACGATATTAGTTGACATGTAAGTATCTCTCCTATCAATTAATTGCCTTTTGATAGAGGGATACCGTTCAGAAAATTCTTCTAATTCTTTAGAAAAATCCCCAGTCCGAATACTGTCACTTAAACTAAAATCACCTCCGCCAACCAGAGAAAGAAGGCCATCTCCAATTATTTTCCAAAGCTCCTGCCAAGGCATGTTTTTCCAAGCTCCCTGTAATGTTGGCAATATCGGCTTATCAATTAATGCCAGATTTGCACCAATTGAACTAGCCACTTTGCCAGCTACCAGCATTTCAGAACCAGGTGAACTGCCAAAACTATCTCCCAAATATTGTTGAAAGCGAGAAAGAATTCGAACATAAAAAGGCCCTCCTGTTTGTTTGAAATTTGATCTGAGGGCAGTCCATCTTTGCCTATCTAATTCAATTGCAACTAAATCGGGATTGTATGCCCTAATGTATGCTTCAATAGGAGATGATAAGTCAATTACATGTGCAGTACCAATAATCATTAGCTCAGGCATTAACTAAGGAAATACACGTGTGTAAAAGAGTTAACTTAATTAAATGACGCTATTATCTATAAAATAATGTTTAGTTCAAAGAATAATGATCCAGACGCACCTGCAAAATGTCCGCAATGTAGTAAAGAGATAGGAGTAGAAGGAAATACCTATCGATTTCAAGTTGTAGATTTTACTGCAGGTGGTGAAGGAAATAATCAAAGAAATGCTGGAAGAGTTATTGCAGTATCCTGCTCAAACTGTAGAGTAGTTATGGGATTTGTTAACCAATAGGAAATAAATCTAAGAATATAATAAAAAAGAAAACTGTAGCAACAGCTTCTAAAGTTGCTAAAATTATTGAGCCCTTGGCCACAGTATAATAGCTAGGCTGTGAATTGATTGGTAAAAAAATATAATGTACAACTATTTCTAGAATTAATAACCATCCAGTCCATACTAAAAGTTTATAATTCCATGGGAAAATTTCATAAAAGCCTGAGAATAAAAGAGAGCAAGCACCTAATATGGTAAAAAACCATGAGAGACGCATTGTATTCACTGCTCCAAACAAAGTCGCAAACGTTTCTATTCCGGAATCACGGTCAAAATTTACATCAATCGCCATTGTAGGACAATAAAGAGCTAAAAGATAACATAACGTCGCAAAAAAATATAATTTTGGAAAATCAAGAATAGGCTGATTTATTGACCATGCAGATAGTGGAATTAGAAACCCCAAACTTAAACCATTACTAGCTAAATCAAGACCGGGTTTAGTTTTAAAACGAAAAGGCTCAAGATTGTATACAACCGAAATTACAGTAAGGCCTATCATACAATACAAAAAACCAGTATTGAAAAATATAATAGACATAAGCAAACAAGATATTTGTAAAAACCAAAAAATATACCACGTATTTTTAATACTAATTACTCCACGAACTAATAAACTAAATTCTTTCCGAGGGTTTTTTTTGTCTAATTCAAAATCACAAATATGATTTAAAATGAAAGTTGATGATGTTAGAAATGCAATAATTACAAAACCATAAAAAAGATCAAATCCAAAAAGTTTCCTAGATCCAACAACATAGCCTATGAAAAATGGTGTAAAACCTACCATCCAGAATTCAAAACCAATAAATCTCAACCAAGTTAATTGAGTAAATAACTTATTTGAAATTAAACGTGTAAATAGTTGATTTGACATTTTTTAAACTAGACTCTGTATTAGTTATGAGCCCAAGCTTAATAGCTTTAGCTGGGATGATAAAATATGAGTAATGATTTTGATTATGCACATAATAACAAGAATGTTATTTGGATGTCACAAAATACAAACCATTTGCCAACACATACGGCCGTACAAGAGGCAATTCGTAAGTCTGCTGATGAAAGAGAATACACCAAATATCCTCTAGCCTCAGGTTTACCTGAATTAAGAGATTTAATTCTATCGGATTTGAATTTACCAGAACAAGATTTACATATTACAAATGGAGGGACTGAAGCCCTTTACTGTTTAATGAGGCATATCCAACCAAAAGGAAGTGAAATGATTACATCAGATCCTTCTTATTTTGTAGTACATAAATTTGCTAAACTTGGTGGGGCTAAATGTACGGATACGCCAATTTATAATGGAAATTATAGATTTGACATCGAAGATATTAAAGAAGCCATTAATCCAAAAAGTAAATCAATTTTTTTGATAGATCCAATTAATCCATTAGGAAGTACATATCCTAAAGAAGAAAAGAAAGCAATTTGTGATGTTGTAGAAGATCATAACCTATGGTTAATAGATGATATTACTTATCGAGATTTTGCACCAAACCATACTTTGGCTGCAGATTTATTACCTGAAAAAACAATTACGGCATACTCAGTTTCGAAGAATTGCGGACTAGCGGGAATGCGTGTTGGTTCATTGGTAGGCCCAAAAGAATTTATTAGTAATATTAGAGGAACTATGGTATCAGATCTAGGCATTAATGTAGTTGGTCAGAGAGCATCCATTGCAGCTTTAGAGACCAAATCTGAATGGTTACCAGGACTAGTGGAAACGGCATTGAAAAACCAAGTTATTATCAAAAATGCAGTCGACAAAATTGATGGAGTAGAATTGCCAGTTTACCCTTCTGCAGCTAGTATGATGGTCATTGATATTTCAAAGCATAATGCAAATCCACAAGAAGTACAAGATAAATTACTGTATGAAAATAATATTTTTGTAAGAGCTGGGAATTATGTTTCTACACGTTTTGGTGATAATTTTATTAGAGTCTCATTTTCAATTCCAACATCAGAAGTTAAAAAATTTGCTGAAGTTTTCCCGAGAGTAATGGAAGAGCTAAGCTAAATATCCAAGTTAGCTACAGCAGTTGCATTAGCTTCGATAAACTCACGTCGTTTCTGTACATCGTCACCCATTAATTCTTCAAACGCTTTATCTGCTAATTCAGCATCCTCAATACCTATTTGGAGAAGAGTTCGTCGATTGGGATCCATAGTAGTCTCCCATAATTGACTTGCATTCATCTCCCCTAAACCTTTGTACCTAGAAATAGAATAGCCAGAACCAAAACCATCTAAAACTTTTTTGAGCTGAGCATCGTCATACGCATATTCTAATTTTTTACCTTTGCTTACTTTGTATAATGGAGGTTGTGCAACATAAACAAAACCTGCATCAATTAAACCCTTCATATGTCTATATAAAAATGTAAGAAGAAGTGTCCTAATATGAGCGCCATCAACATCTGCATCCGTCATTATTATTAATTTATGATAACGTGCCTTCTCTATCTCAAAAGTTTCTTCTTCGTCAACACCAGTTATACTGCAGCCCATCGCTGTAATCAAAGCCATAACTTCAGTATTTGCTAGAATCTTATCTATTCGAGATTTTTCAACATTCAAAATTTTTCCACGGAGTGGCAATATTGCTTGAGTTGCCCGATCTCTTCCCTGTTTGGCAGTACCTCCGGCTGAATCTCCCTCAACTATGAAAATTTCTGAAAGAACTGGATCTTTACTTTGGCAATCTGCTAATTTACCTGGCAAGCCACCACCTTCTAAAATCCCTTTTCGCCTTGTTAAATCTCTAGCTTTTTTAGCAGCTTCTCTTGCTTGAAAGGCCTGAAGACATTTGGAAATTATTAATTGACTATCGGAAGGATTTTCAGCAAAATAATCAGATAATGATTCAGTCATTATAGTGTCTACTATACCTTTTACCTCGGAATTTCCTAGTTTAGTTTTAGTCTGCCCCTCAAATTGAGGATCTGGAACTTTAATTGATAAAATAGCAGTAAGACCTTCACGAACATCATTACCTTCTAAGGCTGAATCTTTTTCTTTCAATTGCTTTCTTTTCCTTGCCACATTGTTAATTGTACGTGTCAAAGCTGTTTTCAAACCCGATAAATGAGTACCACCTTCTCGTGTCGCAATATTATTCGTAAAAGTATGGATGTTTTCTCGGAAAGCTGTTGTCCATTGGAGGGCCGCCTCCACTTGAACTTGATCTTTTTCGCCACTTACAAACATTGGCTTGGACATTAAAGCCGTCTTTGTTTCATTAAGATAAGCCACGTACTCCGAAATCCCACCTTCATATTTGAAAACTTCAGATTTACCGTCTTCATTAGACAAAGTAATACTTATTCCAGCATTAAGATAAGCTAATTCACGTAAACGATATTTTAAAATTGAATATTCGAACTTAGTCGTTTCAAAAATCGTGTCATCAGGAAGAAAATGAACTTCTGTTCCATGTATATCACTGTCTCCTAATCTCTCTAATTTTGAATCTACAATTCCTTTCTTGTAAGATTGTGTATAAACTCCACCATCTCTATTAATCTTGACTGTGGCCCAAGTAGATAATGCATTAACCACAGAAACTCCAACTCCATGAAGACCTCCGGATACCTTATAGGTATCACTATCAAATTTACCTCCAGCGTGAAGTTTAGTCATTACTATTTCAACTGCAGGCACTTTGTAGACTGCATGATCGTCTACTGGTATCCCTCTTCCATTGTCTTTAACTGAACAAGAACCATCTGAATGAAGAAATACCTCTATAGTGTCACAATGGCCATTCATAGCCTCATCTACTGAATTATCTACTACTTCATAAACCAAATGATGAAGTCCAGGTTCACCTGTTGAACCAATATACATGGCTGGTCTTTTTCTTACTGCTTCTAACCCTTCTAAAACTTGTATTTGGTCTGCTTTATAATCCTGAGATTTTGGAACCATAATGATATCTTATATACAAGTGGAAAGGGGGTTTTAAGTGTGCCCCACAAAATGTTTTTTTATCGTCTATTAAAAGCAAAAAAAATTACAAGGTTTTTCGCCCAGGTCTCCACCCTGCTGGACATACTTGACCAGACTGTAAAGCCTGTAATGTTCTAACTACTTCATCTATACTTCTGCCAATATATGGTGGATTAATTGATAAG
This sequence comes from Methanobacteriota archaeon, assembly GCA_014240255.1. Lineage (GTDB taxonomy): Archaea > Thermoplasmatota > Poseidoniia > MGIII > CG-Epi1 > CG-Epi1. The sequence continues at coordinate 12,110 of JAAZXG010000002.1, read as the reverse complement.
GAGCGTAAATTGCCTTCATCATCTATAATAAAAGTTCCCCGCAAAGCTAAACCTGCTTCATTTTCAAGAACACCGTAAGAACTGGAAATTTTTAGAGAAGGATCTGCTAGAAGTGAATAAGACAATTTATCGATACCTCCTTTGGTACGGGGCTTTTCCATCCATGCTTTATGACTATTACGAGAATCTGTAGAGCAACCAATCAAAACTGCATTAGCTTTTTCGAAGTCTTTGAAACGGCGATTAAAAGAATGTATTTCTGTCGGACATAAACTTGAAAAATCTCGCGGATAAAAGAAAAGAACTGTCCATTGCTTATTTGAAATTATTTTTACAAGTGATATTTTATCATATACTATCTGCTTTTTACGAGAGTCATATTTTACAATATCTCCCTCAAACAAAGGTGCTGGTTTACCTATTCTTAAAATTGATGATGTCAAAACTAACTACCTGTTGCCTATTTTAGCCAAAATGTATAAAGTTTTGCTCATTTAATTGAATACCAGATATACAAAAATAACTAATTATGGTACGAATTAATCAAAAAAAGACCTTACTGCAGCTATTACTGTAAAAACTTCTTCATCTGTTAGTGCCGGATGTACTGGCAAACTCAACGCCTTTTCAGTAAGCATTTGAGCTCTAGGACATTCTGTTGAATACTTAGCCATTGGTTCATAATTAAACAATAAAGTAGGATAATAAGTTCCCGAACCAACTCCATTATCTTGTAAATGTTCTCTTAATTTATCTCTATTATCGCTCAATATAGTATATTGATGAAATACATGCCCTCTTCTATTCTTAGGAACTTGAACATACTGTGATAACTCCTCATTATAAATCATAGCAATTTTGCGACGGCGGTTATTGAAGTCAGCCAATCTTCTTAATTGAACTCTACCTATTGCTGCAGAAATATCAGTCATTCTGTAATTATACCCAAATTCAGTATGTTGATACTGAGCACTCATACCATGAGCTCGTAAGATTCTACAACGATCAGCTAAATCCTTGTTGTTAGTAGTAATCATGCCGCCCTCTGAAGTAGTCATATTCTTGGTTGGATAGAAACTAAACCATCCTGCATCTCCAAAACTTCCGGCCTTACCTCCCCAATCTTCTGCACAATGTGCTTGAGCAGAATCTTCAATTAAAATTAAATTATTGTTTTTGGCTATTTTAGAAATCTTAGGAATATTAGCTAGCTCTCCATATAAGTGAACGGGATGTATTGCCTTAGTTTTATCTGTAATTACAGATTCAATCCCTTCAGGATTTAGGCAAAAACCATCTTTTTCAACATCAATAAAAATAGGCTTAGCTCCAACCATCATAACTACTGAAGCTGTAGCAAAGAAAGTAAAAGGAGTCGTAATTACCTCATCTCCGGGGCCTATGTCATTTGCAAGCATAACCAAATGACCTGCAGTAGTTCCATTGCTTGTGGCAACTGCATATTTTACTCCACACATTTCTGCAAACTCAGTTTCAAATTTAGCAACTTCAGGGCCCTGTGCAATAATGCCTGATTGAAGAACCTTGTCAACTGCAGCTCTTTCTTCGTTACCTATCAAAGGATTAGCTATTGATATCATTATTTGTCCGATTGGAAAGGTATTAAAAACAGTGCCTGAATATTAATTTATGTTTGCCGATACGAACTGGAAAGCTGTTAGCGCTGAATTGATGGGTACTTTCTTCTTAGTTTTCTTTGGAGTAACTTCTTTTATTTCAATGAGTGGAAATGATATGCTACTTGAAGGAACAATTACTCTTGGACTTACATTATTTGTATTGGTGCATATTCTTGGGCCAGTATCTGGTTGTCATCTAAATCCAGTGATAACCCTTCCAATTTTTATTTCAGGTAAAATGAAACAAAATGACACCATTGCTTATATTTTAGCCCAAATTATAGGAGCAACACTAGGTTTTGTATTGTTTAAAGAATTAAAACCTGAAACTAATCCTTCAGATATTGATATCTTACTAGTTGCATTAATTGGGACTACTTTTTTCGTAGCTTCACTTCTAACATCACAAGATCCGGCATCCATAGGAGCTACACTTTTTGTTGTTACTATTACTGCTTTTGGAGACGTAAATCCTGGTGTGAGTATAGGACAAATGTTTGCCTTAGCAATTGATGGAAATGCAATTTGGGCATTCTATGGAATTATAGGTTCACTAATAGGATGCGGCCTGGGGTATTCTGTAAAAGAGAAGATTATAGATAATTAAACTATTATAATAATTGAGTTACTTCTTCAACTGAACGAAGTTCTTGGAAATATATTTGTTCTATTGAATCATACATTTCTTCATCATCTTTAATCAAAGCCAATACAACTTCATAGCCTTCTGCTGCTTTTTGTTCTGTTTTCAATGCCTCTTTGAGCATTACTGTATAATCTGTAGTATGAACTATTTCAGTTGAGTCTCTATCAGTTACTGCAGTACCTCCAAGCTTAACTATAGCAGTTCGAACCATTTCTGCATGAGTATGCGATTCACTTGCTTCTTCATCAAAAAATGGTTTAAGATGAAGCCTATTTATTCCTCTAATATAGGCTGAATAGTGTGAATAAAGTGCTGCAGCTCGTAATTCCCATGCAAGTCCGCCATTGAGTTTCTCAATTAATTCTGAGTTCGACATAAAGTAAGATAATTAGTCAGGTTAAAAAAACTTAACTTTTAACGTGTGTGAACTGATAGGGTGGCGGTTTTGGTCATAATAATTTTTTGTTTATCCTCGAACGACGAATTCTCAATAATTGAAGTATCTATATCCATATTTGAATAATCAAAATAATTACCTGAAATTATTGAATCGTCTACATCTATTATATCTAATAATTCTATAGGTGGTTCACCAAAAGAAACCCAAGCAACAGCCTTCGTATTTTCATTAATACCTCCTATTTGAATAGCCTTTGAAATTTGTCTTTGGAAAGTTAAGTATAGTAGAACTTCTGTAGATTTTTCTTTAGATAAATTGTAATTTTCTTTATGTGCATTATCTGCAAGAAATGCAGCTTGTTTAAGATGTAGTAAACCACAAACACATTCTGGATTAATTAGAGCAAAATTAGGACTGATAAGTGACTTAATTCTCTCAATATCTTGTATGCGTAATTTACCACTACCTACTACTATTTCCACAAAACACAATCGACAGAGCAGATTATATAATAGGTAGCGTGCTAATTAACGTAGGTGTAATTGATATGGATCTTGAAAACGAAGAGAAATTTGCTCAAATAGAAAGCAGCCTAAGCCTAGAACAACAGAGGTTAGAGAAACTTTGGGATGCATATGAACAGCAAGAAAAAGATTTGAATGCTGCATTAGATCGCATTAATTTCTTAGAAGCAGATATAGAAACAAAACAAACTATGATTACTTCTTTACAAGAATTATTGATGGAAAGAGATGCCAAACTTCGCGATATGGAAATTGAAAGGCAAAGACAAGGTAAAGTTGAAGCTGAATATGAACCTCGAATAAAAGTAATGGAAGTTACTATGAATGATCAAACTGAAAAATATGATCGACTTTTATCAATAACTCAAGAAATGGAAGATGAATTAGACTTAGCTAGAAAATCATTGCATGCAAGAGATAGCTGGTTTAATCTAAATGTTAGTAGTCTGGAATCAATATCTGAAGTTATCAAAGAATGGCGTAGTATTCAAGCTGGGAAATTTCCAGCTGTTGGTGAAGCTAGTGGTCCTGGCGGCGGCAAATCTGAATTCGTTGGCGCTGTCTCAAAAATAAAGGGACTAGGTTCTATCAAAGCTGAAAATTTGTATGATTCTGGTTTTCATACCATTAGTGATTTAAAAGCTGCAAGCCTAGATGATATTTCAAGTGTTATAGGATTTACTAAACTCAGTGCTAGCAAAGTAGTAACTGGCGCAAAAGATCTTTAAAGTAGCATAAAATTAGATAGTATTGTCTCATTTCTAACTTCGGGATGGAATGACATTCCAAAAATATTTTTACTATTGTGTTTAACAATTTGTGGACTAGTTTTGGTTCTTGCTAACAATGTGAAATTATCTAATTTACCAACTGTATAATTGTGTATATTGTACGCTTGAAAGACATTCTCACAAAGTGGATTTTCTTTAATAGTTTTAACCTCTACCATACCTATCTCTATGTTTTCAATTATTTCGCTACCAAAAATAGAACAAACAATATGCATTCCTGAACATATACCCAGAATAGAGCCTTGGAAATTATAAAAAAGTTTCCTGAAAGTATCTAATTCTTTAATATAAAAATTATCTTTCAAAGAAGTGCCACAAATTATAATTTTATCAAATTGTGAAATTTTACTCTCGGTACATTGCCTATAATGTAATATCTTATGATTATCTCCAATAATTTGAGAAATTGGAAGAATAAATTCTCTCTCACTTAATTTTTTTTTACAAGTTGAAATTAAAAGCGTGCTCATTTCAAAAAAGCCTCCTGAATTTCTAAACGGCCTGAGTAATTGGAATAAAGTTTTTGTGTTTTAGCAACAGTTATAGATTTAGTGAATAATGGTGCATTAATCACAAAAGATTCAATTTCTCCACCCTCACCTGCTGGATTTATCCTATGGCTTGATTCTAAAGCCATCAAATGGTCTACACATTCTAGATCAATAGAACGCCCTAACCAAGAATCATCAAATGGCTCTGCTGCAACTCCAGTTATAATTGATTCGATATTATTAGATAACAATTCTTGAAGAATATCTCTTTGAGGCATTTGCCACAAGGGATTAAAGCACCATATATCTAAATCATTACAAATCTTTTGAATTCGTGTAGATTGATAAACTGATGCAATAGCTCCAGTGACAATCCCCTCTATTGAATATTTAGAAACGGCAGATCTAATAATATTCTTTAGGTCTCCTAATTCTTCTTCTTTGATGCCGCTTGTTTTCTTAGTAAGATGATTAATCCCCATAGCTTCAGCTTGGAGTTTTACCCATTCTATTGCAGGTGTATGAAACATCCAACTATCTTCTTTCTTTGATTGAAGCGTTAAAAGGCATGGAATTTCATGTTCATTGGAAGCGTATTGAAGTGCAAGATACGAATCTTTACCTCCGGAAAATAAAACTGCCAACTTCATCTGCGTTTCCTTTTAGCAATCAAATAAACTTCACTAGACTGTTTTCTAGAAGCTTCAGGAGACAAAGTACGAACGGAACCAAACTCATCTATGACTGCTTTACGGAATTCTTGGAAATCTGAACCTTCAAAAACTTTTACAACAAAAGCTTGTGCATTTCTTTCTGCTGCAATTTCTAAAGCTAAAGATGATAACTCGACTGAACGTGCTTGATCAATGGAATAATTACCTGATAAATTAGGACTCATATCTGAAATTACAACATCGGCCTTTGGAATTAAATTTTGCAACTCTTCTCTAATTTCAGTTTCTCTAAGATCTCCCTGAATAAATGTAGCACCCTTGAGTGGTAGGATATGTTGTAAATCAACTCCAACCAATTTACCTTCCCCCTCCATTAACTCTAAAGCTACTTGAGACCAACCACCAGGTGCTGCACCCAAATCTAGGACTATACTGCCTTTCTTGAAAATTTTACTTTTCTTCTGAATATCCATTAATTTGTATGCTGAACGTGCTCGATAACCTTCCCGTCTAGCTTTTCTTTGAAAGGCATCACTACGGCCTTGTCGACCTTGGCCTGGCATTTATCCTCCAGCCTTTTTTAGAGCCCATTCGGCAGCTTGACATATATTTCTATCAGCACCAGTTTTAGTCCTATTACGTATTATCTCTAAATGTGGCTTAACTAATGCAGGTTTATTTGAAGCAATATATCCTAATGCTTTAACAACTTCAACATGAATATACCAATCATCATTCTTTAGAGCTTTAGCCAACCTAGGAACTGCATGATAAACTACCATTGCATTCTTACTTCCTATTCTTCCAATTGCTTTTGATGAAGCCTTTCTAAGCTCAGAAGACTTACTTTCAATACCTTTGATTAAACCTGGAACGGCTGGTTTCATTGCATCGGGATTTGAAAGTCCAAGAATTCCAATACAGTCTGCAGCTCTTTCTTTCAAACGTTCACCTGAATTAAATGCTTTTATTACTTCTGGAGCTAAAGATGCAGAAGGTCCGGGATATTTCTTAGCAAAATCTGTCAAAATCACTATTGAATGATAAACAACTCTCCAATCATCATCACTTAGAGCTTTTTTTAATTCAGGTAATGCTGCCTTGGGTACTGTATTCAATATTTTCATTAATGACTCTTGAGTTTGATATCTTACATCTTTATCCTCATCACTTAATATTTCAAATAAATCTGCAATAGTGTCACTCTTTTTAGCATCAGATTTAAGTGAAAAACGAGTCCAGATTTCTACTACTTTACTACGTACATTTGGAGATGGACTGTCAAATGTTTGCTGCATTGCATCAAAAATTTCCTTATCTTTAGACGGTCTATGTTTACGTAATTCCATTAAACCATCAATAATTGCTTCTTGTGTAGTACCTGGCTGTTTTGGAAGAACTCTTGTAAAAGAATTTATTATAGGATCTAGCCATTTTTCATCAATCGGAGCCTGAATTACAAGTGCTTTAACTGCAGCAGTTCTTGCAATTTCAGAACCACTCTCCATTTCCACCAAATTCTTTTCAATCTTTCTATCGGGTGAATTACCACTTACATCCTCAGTCCATTGACTTACACTTTCCTTAAGATTCTGCAATCTGTCTCTTAAACCCACAAAAACCCATAGGGGATGTATAGTAATAAACCTCCGCTTGAATGAAGGAATATGCCTACATCAGCGGAAAAGTTTATTCAAGACAACGGAGCTGAAGTTCATGATAAAGTTAGAATCGAAAATAAGACCCTAGCTTATGAAGGATTAATTCTACCTAAACATAAATTTTCAGGAGAGCATATAATCATGATTAAGCTTGATAATGGTTATAATATTGGAGTGTCTACTGAAAATGCAAAAATGACCATATTGTCTAAAGCAAAACAAACTGATCATAAACTAACTAAAAACAATAAAAACGATAAATTAAATGATATAACTATTTTAGGTACTGGTGGAACCATTGCATCCTTTGTAGATTATAAAACAGGAGCAGTTAGTCCTGCCATTACTACTGAACAATTAGTTAACTCTGTAAAATCTTTAGAAGATATAGCTAACATAAATGCCGTACCTTTATTTTCATTAGCTTCTGAAGATATGAATCCTACTCATTGGGAAGATATTGCAAGGAAAGTAAAAGAAATACACGACGATAAGAAACATGGTGTGGTTATAGGGCATGGAACTGATACTATGGCCTACTCGGCAGCTGCATTATCATTCCAATTACCTGAGATTGCACATCCTGTAGTTTTTACAGGATCCCAAAGAAGTCCAGATAGACCATCCAGTGATGCTCATCTAAATTTAGCCGGAGCTACGAAAACAGCCATGAGTGATCTAGGTGAAGTTTGTATCGCTATGCATGAAACTACTAACGATCAAACTGTAGCAATATGGAGAGGAAATAGATCAAGAAAAAGTCATACTTCTAAAAGAGATGCATTCACATCTCCTAATGATAAGCCATTGGGCATTGTTAAGGAAAATATAGAATGGAAACAAAAATATAAACCAACTAGTAAAAAAACAACTTTAAAAGCTGGTTTCGATGAAAACATTGGGCTTGTATGGTCGCATCCTGGTCTTAATGAAGAAGATTGGGGAAAATTAACTTCTGGGAAGAATGGAATTGTGATTGCAGGAACCGGATTGGGCCACATAAAATCTGAACTATTGGATATTGTTGGTAAGACGGCTGCAGATATTCCTGTAGCTATGACTAGCCAATGTTTCTCTGGAACTACAAACTTGAATGTTTACAGAAATGGTAGAGAATTGATTGAAAAAGGTGTTGTTGAGGCCTATGATATGCTTCCAGAAACTGCCCTTGTAAAAATGATGTGGTTATCTAAGCATAAGCCAAATGAAATACGTGAGCTAATGGGTGAAAATATAGTAGGAGAAATTTCTAATTCAAGAAAAATGAGTTAAGGAAATCTCTTTAGACTGCACTTCTAATAATGAAACATGATTAATCCACAATTTGAAAAATTGGCAAATTTACTAATCACACATTCTTGTTCATTAAAAAAAGGTGAAAAGGTTTTGATTGAAGCTTTTGATATACCGCAAGAAATGGTCATTGCAACTATAAGAGCTGCAAGAAAAGCTGGTGGTTTACCGTTTGTAACTTGGAAAAATAATTTGATTTTAAAAGAATTAATAAATGAAACAAGCGAAGAACATATGAGTTTAATCGGATCTGTAGAAAAATATAGAATGGAACAAATGGATGCATATATTGGACTCAGAGGCAGTTTAAATATTTCTGAAATGTCTGATGTAAATTCTGATAAAATGGCAATCTACCAATCTGAACTATTACAAAAAGTACATTTTAAGGAAAGAGTAGCTAACACCAAGTGGGTTGTATTGAGATGGCCTACTCCTTCGATGGCACAGCAGGCAAATATGTCGACTGAAGCATTCGAAAAATTCTATTTTGATGTTTGCTGTTTAGATTATAAGAAGATGGATGAAGCTATGAAACCTTTAGAAAAGTTAATGACTGAAGCTGAGAAGGTTCATATCAAAGGGCCAGGTACTGATCTAAAATTCTCAATTAAAGGAATTCCTGCAATCAGATGTGCCGGTGAACGCAATATACCTGATGGTGAATGTTTTACAGCTCCTGTCAAAGATTCTGTAGAAGGATATATCCAATTTAATGCTGAAACTCTTTACCACGGTACTGTATTCAATAATATTAGATTAGAGTTTGAAAAAGGTAAGGTTGTAAAAGCCACGGGAAGTGACGATGAAAAGATAAATACAATTCTTGATTCGGATAAAGGTGCAAGATATATTGGAGAATTTGCAATAGCATTTAATCCATATATTACTGAACCTATGAAAGATATTTTATTTGATGAAAAAATAGCTGGAAGTTTTCATTTCACACCAGGTAATGCCTATGATATTGCTGATAATGGAAATCGATCCGATGTTCACTGGGATATGGTACTAATTCAAAGGCCTGATTATGGCGGTGGAGAAATTTGGTTTGATGATGTATTAATTAGAAAAGATGGTGAATTTATTCTTCCGGAATTGAAAGGACTTAATCAAGAAAATTTAGTATAGATGGTAAATGAAGCGCAAATAAATGCAATCGCCAGTGCTGAAGAGGCTGGCCTATATTATTCTAATAATACTGAGAAAGGATATACTAGGCAAATAAAAGACGAAAAGCAATCATTTTATGATATTAAAAATAAACCACTTAAAGCTAAGAGAGAATTAAAACGAGTTGATGAATTACGAATTCCGCCAGCTTGGACTGATGTTTGGATTTGTGACAAAAATAATGGACATCTTCAAGCTACAGGCATAGATGCAAAGAAGAAAACTCAATATATTTATCATCCTATTTGGACACAGTTAAGGAGTGAAGCTAAATTTGACAAAATGGTTCTTTTTGGAAGAGCATTGCCCAAGATTCGTGAACAATATTTTGAAGATTTAGCAAAAGAAGGCAATAATAAGCAAAAGAGTTTACCTTACAAAAGAGTAATGGCCCTTATTGTAAGATTATTAGATACTACATTCATCCGTATTGGAAATGAAACATCTAGAGATGATAGTGAAAAGGCTACGTATGGATTATCTACAATGCAAGATGAACATATGGATTTTGAACCTACGGAGATAACTGATGAAGCTGATAAATGGTATGATTCACAAGTAGGGGGGAAATTTACTTTTATGGGTAAAAGCAGTAAAAAACACGAAATTGAAATCAATGATGAAGAGATACCCGATTTGCCTGCTTTGATAATGATGTGCAAAAACGCTAAAAAAGGAAGAGACGGTGATTTATTTTTATATTTTGATGAAGAAGGAAATGAAAATGATGTAAAGGCCTACCATGTCAATGAATACATCCAAGAAATATCGGGTGAAAAATTTACGGCAAAAGATTTTAGAACATGGGGTGGAACTAAAATTGCAGCAAAAACTATCTGTAGTTTTAAGAAAAAAGATAATAAGAAAGAGCGTAAGAAAAATAGCACAAAAATGGTAAAAGAAGTAGCTAGCCGTTTGGGAAACACACCTGCTGTGTGTAGAGGTTCGTATATCCATCCTAGATTTATTAATGATTATCTGAAAGGATCTTTCTTTCGAATCTGGAAAGAGACTCTGGGTGAGGACATGTATCCACTAACTAAAAATGAAAGCCATGTTATTAGATATTTAGAAAATAGTTAAGCTTAAACACCCTTTATTCTATGTTGTAATAATGTCACTGGATGATTTAGATTCAAATGATAAAAAAGTTTATGAATATTTGAAACTTAACGATTTTGTTGTGAAACCATGGTCTACTAAAAAAGCAGCCACAGCATTGAAAATGAAAGAAGATGAAATTTATAATTCTTTATCAAATCTAGCAGAATATATGAAAAATAATATTCACATACACTATAGAGATGGATCTATTCGTATTGGTGCTAACTAACTACTCAAAGTAAATAGTTGCCAATCTCCTTTACCATCTAAATATCCTAATCTTACTCCACAGTCTATCCAACCATGCGCATAGTTTACTGCTGCAAAAGCATCATCACCGCGTCCTTCTGATAAAAAATGTTGTGCATCTGAATAATATGCCTTAACCATTTCTAATATATCCTTAGCCTTAGTATAGCTATCACTTCCGGGATTGCCAATGATAGAGGCTTTCTCCAGAGCTTTAGCAGTTAAACCTAAATATTTGTCTATTCTTTCGCTAGTTACTGGATAGTCAGTCATAAGTGGTGAAAGCTTGAGGTCTTAATCATTACTGACCGAAAATTATTAAGTGCAACACAATAATGGACTTATGTGTACCGAAAAGGAATTACTCTAATTTGTGCGGTAATGTTTCTGTCAATGTCCCTAATTTTCATTCCAAATACTGAAGCTGAAACAACTTTGACTGGGAATATGGAACATATACATCTCAATATGAAAGAATCTAATGATTTATCTCCTGAAACTTGGGGAGATAATACTAGAGAAGCAGTAATGGACAATCCTCCAAGAGCATACACTTCGCAAACTGCTGATTTTACAAGAACAAGGGAATGGAAAGATGTTGGAACATGGACTGCAATGAATGGAAATCTCTTTGACATTAGCTTAGGAGGTCCAGTTAAACTTAATCTATGGTGGAGAGAAACTAATCAAGGACAAGACGATTCTTATGATGCCCAAGTCCAATATCGTTTCAGATTAAACATTGATGGACAAGATGCTGCGTTCTATTCGGATGAAGGAGGAGGTGAACAACACGAATGTGCTCAATCTAAACCATGTGAATGGACGGCTCAAGTCAATAATATTAACGTTAGTTCAGCGCCTAAAGGTACTATCTTTGAAATAGAAATAGAGTATTGGGCATATTCCGATATTGAAATTTATTATGATAATGCAAGTTTTGATAGCGGGGCTGCATTTAGTTCTGATGCAATTAAATTTGGCCAATCTACAATAATTGGTCAAACTGTAGGTTTTGATTTTATTCAGGCTTGGGATACTGATCCAAAAGAAGCTGTTGATGGAAATTACATTAGACTACTTGTAGATGGAATTGGTCTAAATAGTTCAAACCAAAGAAGTGGTTACCCTATTATTAAAGATGGAAAAGATTATGATTTGAATGGAACCTCTATTACTTCTACAATGATAACTTGGTATATTGATGATGAATATGCAAAAGTTGATCAATCTGTTATTAGTTTTTCATTAACTAAAAGAAGTTCGGGAGCTGCAGCACCCATAGATGTTAAAGCCTTAGATATTATAGGACCTGGTGGAGTTGGAAACGTCGAGGATGATGAGGGATTACTAGGATTGAATATACCTGGATTTGAGATTATCTTAGCTATATTTTCAATTATTTTTGTTAGCTCTTACAGAAGAGAAGTTTAATAAAACGAACCCAATAGGAAGGGCCCATGA